>DATNCB010000031.1:0-6949 GCA_035571715.1 Ramlibacter sp. | reverse complement strand
GGTTGCACCCCCGGTATCACTGCGCCCGACGGGTTGGGACCCGATCGCGGTGGCCGCGGCGCAGGCGCGCCCGGCAATACAGCGCCGGAGGGGTTGGCTTCCCGCGTGCGGGGGGGCCCGAGCCGCGGCCGGGGCGCCGGTCCGTTGAAACGCGGCCCGGGTGGCGGCCGGTTGATCCAGCGATGCCGCTCACCATAAAAAGGCCGGTTGCGGTAGTACCGGCCCCAGTAGTCATCCAGCACGAATGCCAGCACGCCGATGCCGATGATGGCGCCGTAGTTCAGAACCGGCACATAGCTATTCTGGTAGGCATAGTTGATGTTGCCGCCGTAGACCCAGCCGCGGCTGGCTTCGGCGATCACGTCGCACCAGCTGTAATCCGGCAGGCAGCCCTGCACGCCCACGGGGAAGCCGGTCGGCAGGACGGCAACGATCGGGTAATCGCGCGCCGGGCCGGCGCGAACGTTCACCATCTTGGCGGTGTATGCCAATTGCCCTTGCGCCTGCGCCGTGCAAGGAACCGCGCACGTTATCGCCAATAACAGCAACGGGCCCAGATGCTTCATCCGCGCAATCTATCCCTGCGTGCGCGATCTGTCCAGGCGATCCGGCGGCGCCATGCTCGCCGCCTCAGACGCCACCGGAGGCCTCGGCCGCGCATTGAGCCTGGACATTGGCTATCAGCGGCAGCACATCTTCGGCGCTTTCGTAGCGCGCCATCAGCGACAGGCACACCATGGAAAGGAACAGCTGCGCCTTGTCCTCGCCGACACAAGCCAGCGACTCGCACAAAGCCGAATAGCTGCGGTCCAGATCATCATCGTTCATCGGCAACTTCCTTGCGTCTTGTCGGTCAATTGCGCCACAGCTTCGCGCATAACACCGTGACCAAACACAAGACACACGAATTCTTTACCAACGCAATGCGTCAATTGAAACGAGCCGTGGGCGCCTTGCAACAGGACTTCCAGCGCTCGCGCGCCCGGTTCGGCCAAAGCGCTGGCCCGCAAAGATGCAGATGGCGCGGCTTCCGGAGCAAAACCGCGCGAGCGGTTCTAGCGCTTCTGCAATTGCCCGCGAATTTCGCCGCCCGGATTGGCCGCCGTGTGGACGTTCACGTACCACTTGCCTGCCGCGAGATCCGCCGCCTGCGCGGGGGTAATCGTGGCCTGGCCCGTGACCGGTTGCGCCGTAATGTTGGTGAAGGGGACCACCACGCCGGCATTTGCGCCCGCAGCGGCGGGACCGTGGATGTGCCCGGCCACCGCCGGCCCGGTGAGGCCACTGTAGGTCAGCTTCCAGGTCAGCATGTTGTTGTCTTTATTGAATTGCACTTCGGCGTTGCCGGTGCCGGAGCCGCTGCCAGGGGGCACCTCCTGCGCTGCGCTGAGTTTTGCCTCGTAGGTGTCGCCGCCGCCCGAAGGCTTCATCTGGCCGCACGCTGCCAGCGCGGCCGTAACGACGCCGGCGACCACGGCCGTGCGCAGGAAAGTATGGCGGGTAAACATGAGTGTCTCCTTTCTTCTTGTCTTCAGGGAGCGCCATGTTGCGCACGCGTCTTTGCGGCTGTCTGTAGGACATGATCTGCTGAGCTTGTGGTCAATCATCCAATATCCGCGGTTGCGCTGCAGGCACACAGGCCGGGCCGGTGTAGGCTCGGGCTGCCGTTGGAACAAGGAGACAAGCCCATGCCCGAGTTCAGCACGCTTCGCATCGACAAGGATGCATCCCATCCGCGCATCGCCCGCCTTTTGCTCAACCGTCCGGAACGGCTGAACGCGATCGACGACGCGACGCCGCGCGAACTGCGCGCCGCAGTGGATTGGGCCAATGCCGAGGACGAGGTCCATGTGATCCTTGTCGAGGGCGCCGGCAAAGGTTTTTGCGGCGGCTACGACCTGACGCAGTTCGGCCAGGGACGCATCGACCATCCGTGCCAGCAGGAGCGCGATCCGTGGGACCCGATGGTCGACTATGCGTGCATGAAGCGCAATACCGAGGACTTCATGAGCTTGTGGAAGAGCCCCAAGCCCACCATCGCGAAGGTACACGGCCATGCCGTGGCCGGCGGCAGCGACATCGCGCTGTGCTGCGATCTGCTCGTCATGGCCGAGGATGCGCGCATCGGGTACATGCCCACTCGTGTGTGGGGCTGCCCGACCACGGCGATGTGGACCTATCGACTTGGGCCCACGCGCGCCAAGCAATTGATGTTCACCGGTGACACGATCGACGGCAAGACGGCGGCCCTGTGGGGCCTGGCCAACGAAGCGGTTCCGGCTGCCGAGCTCGAAGGCGCGGCGATGAAACTGGCGGCGCGCATTGCGGGCGTTCCGCGCAGCCATCTCGCGATGCACAAGATGGTGGTGAACCAGGTGATGCTCGCCATGGGACTGGAGCAGAGCCAGCAGCTGGCCACGGTGTTCGACGGCATCACCCGCCACAACCCGGAGGGCCTGTGGTTTCGCCGCTATGCGCAGGCCGAGGGCTTCAAGGCAGCCGTGCAATGGCGCGACAGCGGACAGCCGATTCCGGAAGGCGACGAAGCGCGCGCGGCCATCCGCGAACTGGAAGCGCGTGGAGCGAAGAAATGATTTGGCGATCGGCGTAAGCTTTCTCGCTGGCTTCAATCCAGGCCGATGGAGAGCAACGATGGCACACGACCCGATGTATCACGAGGGTATGCGCAGGCTCCAGGACGCGCGCGAGACCAGACCTCTGGCGGACCGGTTGGAGCAGATGACGGTTCGCACGGCGTTCACCAGCGAGGACCGTGCCTTCATCGAGCGCTGCTCCATGTTCTTCGCCGCGACGGCCGATGCCGACGGCCATCCGGACTGCTCGTACAAGGGCGGCCTGCCCGGATTCGTGCGCGTGCTCGATGAGCACACCCTCGCCTTTCCCGATTACGACGGCAATGGCATGTATCGCTCCTGGGGCAACCTGCTGGTGAATCCGCACGTGGGCCTGCTGTTCCTCGACTTCGAAAATCCGAAGCGGATCCGCGTCAATGGCACGGCGCAGATCAGCGACAACGACCCTTTGCGCGGCGACTATCCGGGCGCGGTGTTCGTCATCCGCGTTACGGCAACGCGCATCTTCCCGAACTGCCCGCGTTACATCCACAAGATGAAGCTGGTCGAACATTCGGTCTATGCGCCGCGGCCCGACTACGCGCCGCCCACGCCGGCATGGAAAACGTTCGACGCGTTTCGCGATGCCCTGCCGCCGCGCGACCGCAAGGGCGGCGAGAACGGATGAGTCTGGCGTAGGGAGCAGCTTTTTCCGCGACCGGGACTGCGGTCCCGGCTTTTCCACGTCATCCAGGGCCAAGTCGGGACAACGGACTCGTGCTTTGCTTCGCCGTGCCGCCAACAATGGGCCGGTCAGTCACCCATTGTCGAAGGAGCAGCCATGGCGTCGTCGTTCGTGATGCTGTGGTCCTGGGCCCTGGAGCGCGAGGGCGCCAGCGGCCGGCAGTTGCTCGGCATGATCGTTTCGTTCGGCGGCATTCTCGTGATACTCGGCCGGGGCGAGCCGGTCATGCTGCTGCGGCTGGATTTCCATCCGGGCGACCTGTGGGTGCTGCTGGCCATGCCGATCTTCGGGCTCTACTCGGTCCTGCTCGAGCGGGTGCCGGGCGAGCTGCGCGGCAGCATCGCGCTGTTTTCGATGGCGGCGCTCGCGGTGCCCATGCTGGCGGCGCCGTCGCTGCTCGAACATCACGATGCGCTCGCGCAGCCGCTCGCGAGCACAGCGCTCCTGGGCGTGGCCTACACCGCGTTGTTCGCCTCGGTCCTCGCGTTCACCTGCTGGAACCGGGCCGTGGCCGCACTGGGCGCCAATGTCGCCGGACTTTCCCTGCCGCTGATGCCTGCCTTCGGCACCATCCTGGCGATCGTTTTTCTGGGAGAGGAACTGGGCCCCTTCCACTTAGCGGGCATCGCCATCATCCTGTTGGGCGTCGGCCTGGCGACGCGGGTCGACCGCCAGCGACTAGTCCGTCGCCAGGCGACGGCCGCGCAATGAGCGCAGCCGCCGCAGCCTCGGCGGTTGAAAGTATTGCCGCTGTCGCTGAGCAAGAGAACTTTTTGCGCGCCGCTTACATCCCGTCCTACAGCCGACGGGCCGCTGTCCGACAGGCGCGCTGAGTTCGCCTGCATAGAGTGCATTTCGTGGCCTGCGCAGGGCGGAGGCCGCGCATGAACGCCTTCAACTTCATAGGAGAGACAGATGGCACAGAACCAGAACCGCGATCAACAGAACCAGGGCAAGGGCTCGGGTCAGGGCTCGAGCCAGAGCACCGGCCAGCAGGGCGATCGCCAGCAGCAGCAGGATCGCGGCCAGACCCATCAGGGGACCCAGCAAGGTGGCCAGCAAGGCCAGCGCCAGCAGGAACAGGGCGGCCGGGGCAGCCAGGGCAAGGACAAGCAGATGGAACAGGATCGCGGCCAGGCCAGCCAGGGTGACCGCAGCAAGCAGGCCGGCATGGACGACGAAGACCCGGACATGGACATGGACATGGACGAGGACGTGCCCAATCAGCAACGCGGCACTCAGGGCGGCCAAGGTGGCGGCCAAGGCGGGCAGAGCCGCAAACCGTGATGAGAAACGCCGGGGCACAATGTCCCGATGCCGTCGCCGCTACTTCTGAGTGCCGCCGCCGATGTGGTGGCTTTCTGGCGCGAAGCCGGGCCGGGCCGCTGGTTTCATAAGGACGCCGCCTTCGACACTGAATTCCGCACGCGCTTCCTGGCGGCGCATGAAGCTGCGATGCGCGGCGAGCTCGATGACTGGGCGCAGGATCAGCAGGGTGCCCTCGCCCTGCTGATCCTGCTGGACCAGTTCCCGCGCAATTCCTTCAGGGGCACACCGCGCATGTTCGAGAGTGATGCCCAGGCGCGCCGCGTTGCCCGGCAGGCAGTCCAGGCGGGCTTTGACGCTCAGGTGGACGCGGATCTGCGCAACTTTTTCTACCTGCCGTTCATGCATTCGGAGCAGCTCGCCGACCAGGACCTGGGCGTGGAGCTGGCGCGCAAGCTGGGCGACGAAGCGCTGCGCCATGCATCGATTCATCGCGACATCATCGAACGCTTCGGCCGCTTTCCGCATCGCAACGCGGTGCTGGGCCGCGCCACCACACCGGAAGAACAGCGTTTCCTGGACGGCGGCGGCTTCGGCGGTTAGCGGCTTTAGGAAATCGCCCCAAGCCCGGCAAAGGTGCTCATCGCGGGCCCGCCTTTGACGGGCGTGGGCGTCAGGCAGACCTGCGCCAGGTCGCTGTCCTGGAACTCCTGGGTCAGCAGGCAACTCGCCGCTTCCCTGTGGATGCCGTCTTTGACCAGCGCATAGGTTTCCGGCGAAACCGCGATGCTTCCGGTGGCAGCTGTTGCGGCCACCTGCGCCGCCAGCCATGTCTCGGGACCGATGAGGGTGCAACAAACCTGGTGGCCGCTGCGGAAGGTGCCGGTATCGCATATGCCGGTGTGAATGCCCATGCGCAGCTGCAGCGCCGCCGCGCTGCGCTGCAGGTCCATCGCCATGCGCACGGCAGAAGCGGGCTCGTCGAAGGAGATCGCGGCCGCGCCCTGGATGAACCGGTCGACCGTGCCCCGATGGCGCACGGCCAGCCACTCGACCTCGGCGGTGAAGCTGTCGCGCTGGCCCTCGCTCCAGTTGCCGTTGCCGATTGCTTCGGCGTAAAGAACGGTCTGCACCCCCTCCTCGAAGCGGATGGAGTCGAAGTCCGGGCCGTGGAACAGGCGCTCCCAATCCGGGGGCGGCAGCTGCCGTGCCAGCTTCTCGGACAGCGCGTCGAGCCGGCGCGCATGCACCGTCGCGTGCAAGTGTGCTTCCACCCGCTGCACCACGAGCTCGGGATCGACCGGCTTGGTGAGATAGTCCACTGCGCCCAGGTCCATGCCCAGGCGTTCGTCCTGCCGCGTTGCCAGCGCGGTGAGAAAGATGACGGGAATGTTGGCGGTGGGCGGGTGCTGGCGGATGCGCCGCAGCACTTCGTAGCCGTCCATGTCGGGCATCATGATGTCCAGCAGCACCATATCCGGCGGGTTGGCCGACATCACGACTTTCAGCGCCTCCTTGCCGGAGGGCGCCTGGACGACCTCGTACCGATCCTCGAACAGCCCATTCATCAGGAACAGGTTGTCGGGCATATCGTCCACCACCAGGATGCGCGGCACTCTGGTTTCCGGAACGGGAGTCGTGGTCATGGCGTTTCCCCTTGGGGTGTGGCTCGGTGTTGCCATGAAACCATGGCACCGCCGGTCGCCCCTAGGCGAAACGGAACGCCGGCCTAGGGAAATTGCCTAGCCGGAAAGAAAGAGGCAAAGCGCTTGCCGCGCGGCTTACTGGGTCGGCGCCTGCGCCGTCGGATTGGCCTTGTACGAGGCGATCGCGGCCTTCAGGTCGCGGTATTCCTCGCACGAGAACACACACAGGCGATCGAGCACTTTCAGATGCTCTTCGGCCTTGGGGAGATTGCCCGTCATCAGGTACGCCTCGCCGATGTATTCGTGCACGCCGCGATGCTTCGGGTTCAGAGCCAGCGCGCGGTTGTAGTGGGTGAATGCGGCCGGCAGATCGCCGGTCTTGCGGCTTGCGTACCCGAGATAGTTCTCGGCGTCGGCGTCGTTGCTCACGCGCGAAACATAGGCGGTGAGCAGCGGAATCGCTTTGGCGTACTCGTGCGCCTTGATCGCCGCAACCGCTTCGGTGTACTGCGGATCGGCAGGCGTGGCGGTTGCTTCGGTCCCGCCGCCGCCACCGCCACCACCACCCGCGGCAAGCGCCGCTGAACTGAACACCACAGCGATAACGAAGCCCAGGGAGAAGTAGCGCATGTTCGACTCCTTGAAAGGATTGCGGAAGCGGCCGAAAAACGCAGTGTAGGCGCGTCCCGCCGCTCGTGCACAAGGAGCCGTTTGAGGCG
>DATNCB010000030.1:0-1883 GCA_035571715.1 Ramlibacter sp. | reverse complement strand
GAAAAGCCGAACCGGCCATTGGCTTCGCGCTGCAGTGACGTGAGGTCGAACAATAGCGGCGAGGCCTGCGTCGTGGGTTTCGATTCCTCGGTGACGCTGGCGGCCTTGCCGCGCACGGCGTCGGCGATGGCCTGGGCTTCGCGCTGGGACCAGAGGCGGTCGGCCCTGATTTCGGCGTCGTCCGGATTTTTCTTCCACTTCGGATCGAACCATTTGGCCTGGTACTCGCCTGCTTCGGCCAGGAAGGTGGCGTGGATTTCCCAGTAGTCGCGGCTCACGAACTTGCGGATCTGCTCTTCGCGCTCGACCACCACTGCCAGGGTCGGCGTCTGCACCCGGCCCACGGTCGTGAGGAAGAAGCCCCCATCGCGCGAATTGAACGCCGTCATCGCCCGCGTGCCGTTGATGCCGACCAGCCAGTCGGCCTCGGAGCGCGAGCGCGCCGCGTGAGCCAGCCCTTGCATCTGCTTGTCGGTGCGCAGCGCCGCAAAGCCGTCGCGGATCGCTTGCGGCGTCATCGACTGCAGCCACAGCCGCTTCACCGGCTTGCCCAGCGCCTTGCCGCCGCCGGCGAACTGCTCGATCAGGCGGAAGATGAGTTCGCCCTCGCGGCCGGCATCGCAGGCATTGACCAGGTCGCCCACGTCCTTGCGTTTGGCCAGCCGCACCACCGCGTTCAGGCGCGATTTGGTCTTGTCCACCGGCTTCAGGTCGAAGTAGGGCGGTATCACCGGCAGGTGCGCGAAGCTCCACTTGCCGCGCTTGACGTCGAATTCCTCGGGCGCCTGGATTTCCAGCAGGTGCCCGACGGCGCTGGTCACGATGTATTTGTCGCTCTCGAAGAACTCATCGTGCTTCTCGAACTTGCCGGCCATCGGCGTGAGCGCGCGCACGATGTCCTGCGCCACCGACGGCTTCTCGGCAATCACTAACGTCTTCGACATAGGAGTAAATGTGGCGCCCTTCGGCGCCCCGGATTTTGAAGTGTTCATACAATCTGCGGTTCTCGCGCGTACACGCACGCGCACGCGCGCATGTGTGCATATTTAAATTAACAGAGTTTTTGGCAATGGCAGAAAAAGCAGTAACAAGCCGGTTGACCGACGCGCCAGCGCTCGCGGCAACCCACCCCGGCGCGAAGGCCGACTCCCCCTCCAGAAGATTCCAGGTGCGGCGTTCGGGCGTGCACGGCAAGGGGGTGTTTGCTTTGCAGGACATCGCCGAGGGCGAAACCATCATTGAATATGTGGGCGAGGTGATCACCTGGAAGCAGGCCCAGCGCCGCCATCCGCACGATCCCAAGGATCCGAACCATACCTTCTATTTCCACGTCGACGAGCGCCGGGTCATCGACGCCAAGCACGGAGGCAATTCCTCGCGCTGGATCAACCACTCGTGCGACCCCAATTGCGAGGCCGACGAGGAGGAAGGACGGGTCTTCATCAAGGCGCTGCGAAACATCCGCGCCGGCGAAGAACTGAACTACGACTACGGCCTGATCATCGACGAGCGCTACACCCCGAAGCTCAAGGCCGAGTATCCGTGCTGGTGCGGCGCGAAGACCTGCCGCGGTACACTGCTGGCGCCCAAACGCAGACAACGCAAGTGAGCACCGACTGGTCCTCCCAAGATGCCGATTGGCCGGCGAAGGCCATCTGGGAGGCGGTCGCGCCGGTTCTGCCCGGGTTCACGGTCGAGGTCCTGCCCGAGATAGCTTCCACCAACAGCGAGCTCATGCGCCGGGCGCGCACAGGCTCGCTCGAGCCGGTGCTGCTGGTGGCCCAGCGGCAGACTGCCGGCCGCGGCCGGCTGGGACGCAGCTGGGCGGGCGATGCGGGCCGATCCCTCACCTTTTCGCTGGGTCTGCCGCTGGCGCCCGGCGA
>DATNCB010000029.1:0-2899 GCA_035571715.1 Ramlibacter sp. | reverse complement strand
CTCCTAATGCGCCGGCATCGCTTGCTCGCGCCGCGCCTCTTCCAGCAGATCGTGTACCTCGTCGTCGGTGGCCTGCGGGAAATCTTCGTACCACAGGCCCACCGCGCGGAACGGCTCCGGCATCGCGGCGCACACGACTTCATCGGCCTCCGCGGTCAGCTGCCGGCAGGTGTCCCGCGCGCCCACCGGCACCGCTACCGTGAGGCGCGCCGGCTGCTGCTGGCGGATCGCCAGCACCGCGGCACGCATGGTCGAGCCGGTCGCCAGTCCGTCGTCCACCACGAGGACGGTGCGGCCGCGCACGCTTACCGCCGGCCGGTCGCCGCGGTACAGCCGCTCGCGGCGGATCAGTTCGTCCTGTTCGCGCGCGACCACGGCCGCCAGCTCGTCCGGTGAAACGCTGATGCCCGACGCGGGGTTCATGACGCGCACGCCACCGCTGGCGATCGCGCCCATGGCGTATTCCTCATGACCCGGAAAGCCGAGCTTGCGCACCACGAACACGTCCAGCGGCGCGTGCAGCGCGTGCGCCACTTCGAAGCCGACGGCGACGCCGCCGCGCGGCAAGGCCAGCACCAGCAGCTCCGGGCGGCCGTGGTAGTGCGTCAGCCGGTCGGCCAGTGCGCGGCCTGCCTGGCGCCGGTCGCGGAAGGGCAGCCTTGCTTCCGTCATACCGGATGCTCCGCATGCGCCATGTGCGCGCTGAACCACGACGCCGCCATCTGCGCCACCTGTTCCAGCGCGCCGCGCTCCTCGAACAGGTGCGTCGCGCCAGGCACGATAGCGAGTTGCTTTTCGCACTGCAGCCGCTGGTGCGCCTCTTCGTTGAGTTCGATCACGCCGTGATCGGCGCCGCCCACGATGAGAAGCGTGGGCGCCTTGACCGCGGCCAATGCGGCAGGGCCGGCCAGGTCGGGCCGCCCGCCGCGCGACACGACCGCCGCGATGCGCTCGCCGAGCCGGGCCGCGGCAATGAGGGCGGCCGCGCTGCCGGTGCTGGCACCGAAATATCCGAGCGGCGCGTGCTGCAGCTCGGGCTGGGCCCGGGCCCAGGCGGTGGCCTCCTGCATCCGGCGCGTCAACAGGGGAATGTCGAACCGGTGTTCGCGCGTATGCAGGTCCACCTGTTCTTCCTGCGCGGTGAGCAGGTCGAACAACAAGGTCGCGATGCCGTCCTGCTGGAGTCGCTGTGCGACCTGCCGGTTACGCGCGCTGTGGCGGCCGCTGCCACTGCCGTGCGCAAAGAGCACGATCCCGGCAAAGTGCGGCGGCAGGGACAGATCGCCATAGAGCCACGCATCCCCCGAAGGAATGCGTACTTCGCGTTCGGAAGGAGCATGCGTGGAGCTGTTCATGGCGTGTCACCAGTTCAATCCCAAGCTAGGCGCTGCGGCTCGCACTGGCTGTCGGATCACTTCGATTTCCGTGTAGGAATCGTGCCGTAGGGAAAGTGCGTCAAATGCCGAGGCTGTCGGATGGGCCTTTGAATTCCACCAGGTTGCCTTCGGGATCGCTGAAGTAGAGCGAAGGTCCATAGCCTTCCGCCCCGTAGCGCCGGGCGACCTCGCTCGGTTTGGCTCCCTTGCCGGCCAGCCAGGCGCTCAGTGCTTCGGGCTCGAACGGCTCGATGCACAGGCAAAAATGGTCGAGGTTGAGGCCTTCCTCGCCCGGCGGCGCCCCGCCCATGCGGCCGAGCTTGCCGTCGACCGGGACCAGGTCGATGAGCGACTGCCCGGCGCGCAATTGGTACAGGCCGAGCTCCTGCTGCGTGAGTTCGAGCGTGCAGCCGACCACCTCGATGTAGAACCGCAGCATGGTGTCGATGTCGCGCACCCGCAGCACGATGTGATCGATCTGGCGGATGCGGAACATCACGACCTCGAGGCGCTCTGATGCGTGAGCAGCGGGGTGCGCTCGGGGAACTGCGCCAATACCCGCTCGAGTTCGGCCCGGTCGCTCTTTTCCAGCCTCTTGAGCACCGCAATCGCCGAACGGGCGAGCTCGTCCTTGTTACGGCGCTTCACGGCTTTGATCTTGGCGTAAACCTTTTTCAAGTCGGCCAGCGATTGCTCCGCCTGGTCGGGCACGATGGCGTCCTGGCTCGCCTGCGACAACAGTACTTCAGTGATGAGGCCGAGCTGGTGGCCGTAGGAAGCGACATCGAAGATCTCCTTTTCCACCTTGCCGTTGCCGGCCTCGACAGGAATGGCGTCGAAGAACATGCGGTTGTCGGGCTCGATGCGCTGCGCTACGCAGCCCGACCACGGAAAGTGCACCTGGGGCGCCCAATACCAGAACCATGGGTACATGATGACTCCCTCGCCTTGAAGCGGGCCCTTGCCCGACACCGCCAACAATAGCGATGATCCCGGCGTTTGTCACCCCGCGCGAGGCCGCTCAGCCGAGCTTCTTGACGAACACCAGGCTCTTGCGATCCCAGTTGTACTTGCGCTTGCGCGCTTCGGGCAGCCAATCGGCATCCGTCTGGACGAAGCCGCGCTTGAGAAACCAGTGCATGGCGCGGGTGGTGAGCACGAAGATGCTTTCGAGGCCCATGGCTCGGGCCCTCTGCTCGATGCGCTTGAGAATCTTTTCGCCGTCGCCCTGGCCCTGGCTCTGCGGCGACACGGTCAGGGCCGCCATCTCGCCGGTCCTGGCTTCGGGATACGGGTAGAGCGCGGCGCAGGCGAAGATCACGCCGTCGTGCTCGACGATGGTGTAGTTGGCGATGTCGCGCTCGATCTCGGTGCGGTCGCGCTTGACCAGGGTGCCGTCCTGCTCGAACGGCTCGATCAGCTGCAGGATGCCGCCGACATCGTCAGCGGTTGCTTCGCGCAGCTCTTCCAGTTTCTCGTCGATCACCATCGTGCCGATGCCATCGTGCACGTACACCTCCAGC
>DATNCB010000028.1:0-4737 GCA_035571715.1 Ramlibacter sp. | reverse complement strand
TCGACCCAGAGGTCGATGCGCATCGTGCCGGTGCCGATGAAGGGATTGAGGTATTCGATGTGGAGGTCGCGGACCACGTGGAACTGATCGGGGTTGTCTTCGACGCGAAGCTCCCATCGTCCGCCGATGGAGGTGTACCAGGCGCTGATGGCGCGCTCGACGTGGGCGGCGAAGCGGGCGTTGTGCAGCATCTGCATCGGGTCGAGCTCGTCGAAGTAGACGTGCGACTTAAACGTGAACATGCGTCCTCAAACTGTCCAGGCGCTGCTCGATGGCCCTCGTCGCGCGTTCGAGCGACTTCTTCTCGCCGCGCAGCTGATAATCGAAGTTCGCCCCGAAGAAGAGTGAATTGATCTCGAACGCCAGCTGCTTTGCGTCCAGTTTCGGATCGAGGTGACCTTCGTCGACCGCGATGCGGATCGCCTTCTCCAGCGCGGTGTGCCAGGCCTGCACCATGGTCGCGAGCGCGTCGCGCACCGGGCCCGGCCGGTCGTCGAACTCGACCGCGCCGCTGATGTAGATGCAGCCCGAGTCCAGCTCGGCCGAGACGCGGCGCAGCCAGCGCTCGAAGAGCATGACGAGCCGCGGCATGCCGCGCGGCTCGCGCATCGCCGGGCGGAACACCTCCTCGTCGAAGCGCGCGTGGTATTCGCGGATGACCGAGATCTGCAGCTCCTCGCGCGAGCCGAAATGGGCGAACACCCCGGACTTGCTCATCTGCGTGACTTCCGCCAGCGCGCCGATCGACAGGCCTTCCAGCCCGATCTGCGTGGCCAGGCCCAGCGCGGCATCGACGATGGCGGCCTTGGTCTGCTGGCCCTTGTGCAGGACGCGGCCTTCGCGCGGTGGGCGCGGGGACTTCAGGGGCAATTCGGTAACGGACATGGCTCTTTGCAAAGAAAACGAACGGTCGTTCTATTTTGCATGAAAGCGCGGACTGTCAAGCGGCTTTCGGCGGTTCTAGACGGCCGCTTCTAGCGGCTTTGCGGGTTAACCCTGAAACAAGACCCTTGGCGCCGTGAGCTGCTCAGTAGAATCGCGCGAGCTTCAAAGTGCTTCCCCACGCCTTGCCAAACAACTTGCTCCAGTACTTGCGCGCTGCAATTGCCCCGGTCTGGCTGGCAGCATTCCTTTATCTCGCCTTCAAGGGCGCGACCGTCGCACCGCCTTCCAATGCAGCGCTGTACGCCCTGGCCGCATCAGGCGCCGGCTATTTCGCGTGGTTCGAACCGGCGCAGGTCAGGCGGCTGGTGCGCGAGCACCGGGCAGTGCTCGCGGCCGCCTTCGTGCTGGCTCTGGCGATCCTGCTGTCGGAGGCTGCCGGCAAACTCCGTGGCGTTGCGCCGCCGCATTCGCTGCCACCGCAGGCCGGCTTATTGCTGTGCCTGCCTGCGCTCGCGCTCTTCCTGGCGGACCGCCGGAATCTGCGCGCAGTCGTGGCACTGTTTTGCGCGGTTTGTGCCTGGCACTTCGTAGCCATGCCAATCGAAGCGATTGCGGGAGCGAAACTGAGCTGGCATCCGATCGAGTTGCTGCCACGCGTGGCCGGGCCGCTGAACTACCAGGCCTCCGGGCTGGCGTGGCAAGCCTACTATTTCCCCGGGCTGTTCCTGCCCCTGTTCTATCTTGCCTGGGGGCCGATCTACGAGAAGCGAGTCTTCCCCGATCTTTCACTCTCGCGCCGCACCATGCTCGCGCTGCCGTTCGTTTGGCTGCTTCCAGCGGCCTGCGTGCAGTCGCGCAGCGCCTTTGCGGGCGCCATGTGCGCGGCGCTGCTGGCACTGATCGCTTCGAGCCGCACCCGCCAATTGCGCACGTGGCTGGCCACGGGGCTGTTGATACTCTTCGCGGCCGGCATCTACTGGTACCTGTTCGCCGAGAACAAGAGCGGCGCCGAGCTGCGAATCGCCTACTTCAAGCTCTATATGCTCGACTCGCTGGACTGGCGCTGGCTGGCAACGGGCCGCAGCTTCTACCTGGAGCCGGACCTGCGCATGATGGCACCCGGAATGATCCCGCTTCAGCACAGCCACAACGACATCGCGCAGATCTTCTACAGCTGGGGCTTGCCGGGGCTCGCCGCGTACATCGGCTTCTGGGCCGCGTTGCTCAAGCTGGTCTATTCGCGATTCTGGCTCAACGGCGAATATTGGCCGGCGAGCGCGCTCGTCGCACTGTTTCCGAGCATGGTCACCGACCTGGGTTTTCAGCACTACGAGAAGGCGGCGTTCCTGATTCTTCTCGCCGCGTTTTGCATCGCACTGCGCGCCAAGGAAGCCGCCGCGGCGGGGCCGGCGCCCGCTTCCGCAGCGCCGAATGCGCCGGTTTCCGGCACAACCCTCAGGCCTTGAACGGCACCACGAGCTGGCGCTGCTCGCCCAGCCCTTGGATACCCAGCGTCACGACGTCGCCTTTGCGCAGGTAGGTCGGCGGCTTCATTCCCAGCCCGACGCCGGGCGGCGTGCCGGTAGTGATCACGTCGCCAGGCACGAGCGTCATGAAATGACTGACGTAGCTCACCAGCTTGGCCACGTCGAAGATCATGGTGCGCGTGTTGCCCGTCTGCATGCGCTTGCCGTTGACATCCAGCCACATGGGGAGGCGCTGGACGTTTTCGATTTCATCGGTCGTCACGAGCCACGGGCCGATCGGCCCGAAAGTGTCGCAGCCCTTGCCTTTGTCCCACTGCGGCCCGCGTTCGAGCTGGTACTCGCGCTCGCTCACATCGTTGACCACGCAATAGCCGGCGACATGGGCGAGTGCGTCTTTCCTGGAGACGTAGCGGGCGCGGGTGCCGATGACGACCCCCAGCTCGACTTCCCAGTCGGTCTTGACCGATGCTTTGGGCAGCATGAGCGGATCGTTCGGACCCTGGATGCAGGTGGTCGCCTTCATGAACACCACCGGCTCCTTCGGGATCGGCACACCCGATTCCGCTGCGTGGTCGGCGTAGTTCAAGCCGATCGCGATGAACTTGCTCACCTGCGATACCGGGCAGCCGAAGCGCGGCACGCCGCGCACCAGCGGCAGCTTGGCATGGTTGGCCTTGCGGATTCGCGCCAGCCCCACGCTGCCCAATTGCGCGGGGCCGATGTCGGGAACGATGCTGCTCAGGTCGCGCAGCTTGCCGTCCAGATCGACCAGGCCCGGTTTTTCCTTGCCGGGGTTGCCATAGCGAACGAGCTTCATTTCTTGCCTTTCTTAGTAAGTAGATCGTCCACCCGACAGGTCGAACACCGCGCCGGTGGAAAACGAACATTCCTCGGTGCACAGCCAAGCCACCATGGCCGCCACTTCCTCAGGCGTACCGAATCGGCCCATCGGAATTTTCGAGAGCATGAACCGGATGTGCTCCTCGCTCATTTGCTCGAAGATGGCGGTCTTCACGGCCGCCGGCGTGACGCAGTTGACCCGCACGCCCGTGTCGGCCAGTTCCTTGCCGAGCGACTTGGTCAGCGCGATGACGGCGGCCTTGCTGGCGCTGTAAGCACTGGCGTTCGGGTTGCCGTCTTTGCCCGCCACGGAAGCGATGTTGACGATGCGGCCGTAACCGGCGTTCCGCATCAGTGGGACGATTTCGCGGCAGCAATGGAACAAGCCATTGAGGTTCACGTCAAGCACCTGCCGCCAGGCGTCCACCGGATACTCCCACAGCTTGGTGTTCGGCCCGGTGACACCCGCACTGTTGATCAGTGCGTCCACACGCTGCGTGTGCCGCAACGTCGACTGAACGGCCGCTTGCACGGATTCATATCGGGCGACGTCGACCTCCACCGCCTGCGCCTTGGCGCCCAACAAACCGGTGGCACGCTGCGCCGCCGCCAGGTCACGGTCCCACAAGGTGACGCTGCCGCCGGAGGCGAGCAGCCGAGCCGCGATCGCGTAGCCCAGGCCGGTGGCGCCGCCGGTCACGACCGCGTGGCGGCCGTTGAAATCGAGCTGGTTCATATCGTGATTCCGCCATCGACCGCGTAGGCCTGGCCCGTCACGAAGATCGATTCGTCGCTGGCCAGGAACACGACCAGCGGCGCAATCTCGTGCGCCTGCGCCAGTCGGCCCATCGGCTGGCGCGCGATGAAATTCTTTCGTGCGGCCTCGGGATCGGCAAACGCGTTGATGCGATCGTGCAGCGAAGGCGTGTCGACCGTGCCGGGGCAGATTGCGTTGCAGCGGATGCCATCCGCCACGAAGTCGGCCGCCACGCTTTTCGTCAGGCCGATCACCGCCGCCTTGGTCGTGCCGTAGATGAAGCGGTTGGGCAGGCCCTTGATGCTGCCGCACACGCTGGCCATGTTGATGATGCTGCCGCGGCCGGCGGCGAGCATCTTGGGCAGCGCCGCCTGGATGGCCCAGAACTGCGACCGCACGTTCAGGTTCAACGCGAAATTCCATTCCTCGTCGGTGGCTTGCAAA
Organism: Ramlibacter sp.; assembly: GCA_035571715.1. Lineage (GTDB taxonomy): Bacteria > Pseudomonadota > Gammaproteobacteria > Burkholderiales > Burkholderiaceae_C > Ramlibacter. Next base: position 324 of record DATNCB010000028.1, on the reverse strand, counting down.
GCGGTGCCGCTGTGCACGAAGCCGGCGCAGTTGAACAGCACATCGAGTGCCGGCAGGCTGGAAATCAGCCGTTCGATCGCACCCTTGTCGAGCACATCGAGGGCAACCGTGCGCACGCCTGCAATGCCCTCGTAGCTGGCCAGCAAGCCTGCATTGATATCGGTGGCCAACACCTGCGCGCCCTCGGCGGCCAGTGCCAGTGCGCTGGCGCGGCCTATGCCCTGTCCGGCCGCAGTGACCAGGGCGGTCTTTCCTTCAAGTCTCATGGCTGCTCCACGGGTTATGCGTCTGGGCCAGCGGTTCAGGGTTTTGCCCGATGGCGCA
>DATNCB010000027.1:0-3544 GCA_035571715.1 Ramlibacter sp. | reverse complement strand
ATCGGCGACTTCTACGGCCAGTGCTACGAACTGTGCGGCAAGGAGCACGCTTACATGCCGATCCACGTGAAGGTGCTGTCCGCGCAGGACTACAGCGCCTGGGTGGACAGCGAAAAGAAGAAGATGGCCGCACTCCAGGACGACCCGGCCAGGACCTGGGCGATGGATGACCTCGTCAAGCGCGGCGAGCAGGTGTACGCGGCGAACTGCGCCGCGTGCCACCTGCCGAATGGCAAGGGTGGCGGGCCGATCAAGCCGCTGGACGGCTCGCCCATCGTGCTGGATGCGGACAAGACCAAGCAGATCCACATCGTGCTGGACGGCAAAACCGGCCCGACTGCCGTCATGCCACCATGGAAGCAGCTGTCGGACACCGACATTGCGGCAGTGATCAGTTTCACCAAGAACAACTGGTCCAACCGGACCGGCCAGATCGTGCAGCCGGCGGAAGTGCTCGCGCAGCGCGGCAAGTAAATTTTTTTCAGCGCGCCCTGCGACAGCGACCGTACCCAAGGAAAACAAGATGAGCGCCGTACTCGAGCATCCCGAACACGCCCCGGGCGATCAGCACCATCACGCGCCTGCCGGCTGGCAGCGCTGGGTCTATGCGACCAACCACAAGGACATCGGCACGATGTACCTGCTGTTCGCCTTCACCATGTTCATGATCGGCGGGGTGCTGGCGCTGCTGATCCGCGCCGAGCTGTTCGAGCCCGGCTTGCAGATCGTCAATCCGGAGCTGTTCAATCAGCTCACGACCATGCACGGCCTGATCATGGTGTTCGGCGCGATCATGCCCGGCTTCGTGGGTTTCGCGAACTGGATGATCCCGCTGCAGATTGGCGCGCCCGACATGGCTTTCGCGCGCATGAACAACCTGAGTTTCTGGCTGCTGATCCCAGCGGCGCTGATGCTGGTCTTGACGTTCTTCATGCCCGGCGGTGCGCCCGCCGCGGGCTGGACCATTTACGCGCCGCTGACCTTGCAGATGGGGCCGTCGATGGACATGGCCATCCTCGCGCTGCACATCCTGGGCGCCTCCTCGATCATGGGCTCGATCAACATCATCGTGACGATCCTGAACATGCGCGCGCCCGGCATGACGCTGATGAAGATGCCGATGTTCGCCTGGACCTGGCTGATCACGGCCTATCTGCTGATCGCCGTCATGCCGGTGCTGGCCGGCGCGATCACCATGACGCTGACCGACCGCCACTTCGGGACCACGTTCTTCAGCCCCGGCGGCGGCGGCGACCCGGTCATGTTCCAGCACATCTTCTGGTTCTTCGGCCACCCGGAGGTCTACATCATGATCCTGCCGGCCTTCGGCATCATCAGCCAGGTGGTTCCCGCTTTCTCGCGCAAGCGCCTGTTCGGCTACGCCTCGATGGTGTACGCCACCTCGTCGATCGCGATCCTGTCCTTCATCGTGTGGGCCCACCACATGTTCACCACCGGCATGCCGGTGACGGGCCAGCTGTTCTTCATGTACGCAACGATGCTGATCGCGGTTCCGACGGCCGTGAAGATCTTCAACTGGATCGCCACCATGTGGCAAGGCTCGCTGACGCTGGAGACGCCGATGCTGTTCGCCGTGGGCTTCATCTTCGTGTTCACGATCGGCGGCTTCACCGGGCTGATCGTGGCGATGGCGCCGATCGACTTGCTGCTGCAGGACACCTACTACGTGGTGGCGCACTTCCACTACGTGCTGGTGGCCGGTTCGCTGTTCGCGATGTTCGCGGGCTTTTACTACTGGTCGCCCAAATGGACTGGCGTCATGTACAACGAGAAAGCGGGCAAGTGGCACTTCTGGCTGAGCATCGTGCTGTTCAACATCACGTTCTTCCCGATGCACTTCCTGGGCCTGGCCGGGATGCCTCGCCGCTATGCCGATTACCCGATGCAGTTCTGGGATTTCAACGCGCTCGCTTCGATCGGCGGCTTTGGCTTCGGCCTGGCGCAGGTGTTCTTCCTGTTCGCCGTGGTGCTGCCGGTCTTGCGCGGCAAGGGCGCGCGGGCGCCGCAGCGACCCTGGAACGATCCCGACGGCAAGGGCGCGGAAGGCCTGGAGTGGGAAATTCCCTCGCCGGCGCCGTTTCATACGTTCGAGACGCCGCCCCGCTTGAACATCACTGCCACCAAGGTGCTGGACGCGCGCGTCCAGCCCGAACACCACTGAATGAAGGATTCGCGATGGCGTCTGGGCAGAAGAAGAACAACTTGCGGATGGCCTTGATCCTGGCATCGGTCGCGGCCGTGTTCTTCGTTGGCATCGTGCTCAAGATGGCGTGGCTTGCCCATTGATCGCTTCATCATGAGTTCCATCGCCTCGCAGAATCTCAGGATGGTCGGCAAGCTGGCCGTGGTCGCCGCCGGCATGTTCGGTTTCGGCTACGCGCTGATTCCGATCTACAAGCACATCTGCGAAGCGACCGGCATCAACATTTTGTCCCTGTCCGAGCGGCAGGTACCCGGCGGCGGCAGCACCGGTGCCGACGTGAAGCTGGGCAACACCCAGATCGATACCAGCCGCACCATCACCGTGGAGTTCGATGCCAATGTGCGCGGCCCGTGGGAGTTCAAGCCCGCGCGTCGCTCGATGCAGGTGCACCCCGGTGAACTTGCCACCGTGATGTACGAATTCCAGAACACGCAGAACCGCCGCATGGCGGCGCAGGCGATACCGAGCTATGCCCCGCACCAGGCCGCGGCGCATTTCAACAAGCTCGAGTGTTTCTGCTTCAAGCAGTACACCCTGGAGCCCGGTGAGAAGCGGCAGTGGCCGGTTGCTTTCGTCATCGACCCCAGGCTGTCGCGCGACGTGAAGACCATCACACTGTCGTACACATTTTTCGAAGTCGGCGGCAAGACACCGCCCGCGCCGGCCGGCACGGTGGCCAGGACGGGCCCTGCCACATGAGCGCGCAGCCGCCATCGGCACCGCCGAGGCGGGGCTCTTTGATTCGAACCATCAAGGCCGTGGCGTGGTCGTTCGTGGGCATCCGCAAGAACAGCGAATACCAGGAAGACCTGGGCAAGGTCAACCCGTTTCACATCATCGCTGCCGCCCTGGTGGGCGTGGCCTTGTTCGTGGCCGCGCTGATCGCGCTGGTCAACTGGGTTGCGAAATGATTTTTGTGAATCGGGAGTCCAGATGAGTACAGACGCACCGGGCAGCACACCCCATTACTTCGTGCCCCAGCCTTCACGCCATCCGGCGATGCTGGCCTTCGGGCTGTTCTGGATCATCTTTGGCGCGTCGCAGTGGATCAACGGCGTCGCCTGGGGCCGTTATCTGCTGTTCTTCGGTTTGCTCTGGATGTTCGGCGTCCTGTTCCAGTGGTTTCGCGACACGATCCGGGAGAGCGAGGGCGGCCGCTACGGCCACAAGGTCGACCTGTCGTTCCGCTGGAGCATGAGCTGGTTCATATTTTCCGAGGTGATGTTCTTCGGTGCCTTCTTCACTGCCCTGTGGTGGCTGCGCGGGCACTCGGTTCCGGCGCTGGGCGGTCTGGACAACGCGCTGCTGTGGCCCGACTTC
>DATNCB010000026.1:0-4334 GCA_035571715.1 Ramlibacter sp. | reverse complement strand
GGCTGGGTGGCCGGCACGCAGCTCGGATTCTTCGCCATGACCGAGTCCAACACCGGCTCCGACGTTGCGAGCATGAAGACCCACGCCGTCGACAAGGGCGACCACTGGGAGGTCCACGGCACCAAGATGTGGATCTCGCAGGCGCACGTCGGCGACGCCGGCCTGCTCTACGCCTATACCGACAGGTCCAAGGGCAACAAGGGCATGACGGCTTTCATCATCGAGCCGAAGAACATGAAGGGTTGTACTGCGCGCCCGATCGAAACCAAGCTCGGCCTGAAATGTGCGCCGACCGGCGAGTTCGCTTTCGACGGCATGAAAGTGCCGAAGGAGAATGTGCTGGGCAAACCGGGCGAAGGTTTTCAGATCTGCATGTGGCAATTGAACCAGACCCGGCTCGGCTGCGCCGCCGGCGCGCTCGGTGTCGCGGGCGGGGCGCTGGACATCGCGATCAAGTACGCGAACGAACGCACCCAGTTCGGCAAGCCCATCTCGCAGCACCAGATGATCCAGGCGCAGATTGCCGAAATGACGGTTGAACACCAGGCGGCGCAGATGCTGGTGTACCGAGCCGCGTGGCTGAAGGACAACGGCAAGCCAAGCCAGTACGAGACGTCGGTGGCCAAGCTTGCGGCATCGGAGGCGGCGGTGCACGCGGCAAACGAGTGCATGAAGATCTACGGCTCGTTCGGATTTTCGACCGAGTATCCGGCGGAGCGTTTCTACCGCGACGCCAAGTCGCTGCAGGTCGTGGAAGGCACTTCCAACATCCAGAAGATCATCATCTCGGGCATGGCCTGCGGTACTACGCCCAACCGCTGAGCGGCGTGCAGCAAGCAGAAGCGGCTGGGACATAAGAGGGGAAAGCATGAGACCGTATTTTGAAAAGATGCCCGGCTTCGGCAAGGCGCTGAAGGAAAACCGCATCGCACGGACGCAGGAGAGCCGCACGAAGCTGGAAGGCGTCGAAGCCGAAATCGCTACGGCGAAGAAGGCCGTGGAGGAAGTCGGGATACCGACGGCCAAGATCAACGAACGCGGCGGACTGACCGTGTGGCAGAGGCTGGAATACCTGGTCGATCCGGGCACCTGGCAGCCGCTGCACAGCCTCTACAACCCCGAGGACAACGAAGAGGGCACGACCAACGTGGTCGACGGCCTGGGCAAGATCGGCGGCCGCTGGGCCGTGATCATCGGCTTCGACAACAAGGTCCTTGCCGGCGCCTGGATCGCCGGGCAGCCCGATAACATCCTGCGTGTGACCAACCTGGCCAAGCGGCTGCACATACCGCTGGTATGGCTGGTGAACTGCAGCGGCGTGAAGCTTCCCGACCAGGAGAAGTTCTATGCCGACCGCCGCGGCTCGGGCGCACCTTTTTACCGTCACGCCGAACTCGAGCAGGCGGGCATTCCGGTGCTCGCGGGCATCTATGGCACCAATCCGGCCGGCGGCGGCTACCAGGCGATCAGCCCCACCATCCTGATTGCGCACAAGGACGCCAACATTGCCGTGGGCGGAGTCGGCATCGTTTCGGGCATGTCACCGCAAGGCGGATTCGATGTCGCCGGGCTGGAACAATTGATCGCAGTCACGCGCAACATGAAGGACAAGCCGCCGGGCAGCGCCGCGACCCATTACGATGCGACCGGCTTCTTCACCCGCGTCTACGACGAGGAAAAAGGCGTGCTCGACGGCATCAAGGAATACATGCGCATGATTCCGGCCTACGACCCGATGTTCTTCCGCGTGGCCGAGCCGGCGGAGCCGCAGCTCCCGGCGTCAGACCTCTATCACCTGCTGCCCTTCAACCAGAAATCGGACTATTCCTTCGACGACATCCTCGCACGGCTGGTCGATGGGAGCGAGAACATGGAGTTCCGCCCCGGCTACGGGCCGGAAATCTACACCGGTCTGGTGAAGATCGATGGCATGCTGGTCGGCGCCATCGGCAACCGGCAGGGGCTGCTGCCCAAGGGTTATCCGGAGTACGCGGATTACCCGGGCATCGGCGGCAAGCTCTACCGCCAGGGCCTGATCAAGATGAACGAATTCGTGACCCACTGCGCCCGCGACCGCGTCCCGGTGATCTGGTTCCAGGACACGACCGGCATCGATGTGGGCGACATCGCCGAAAAGGCGGAGCTGCTCGGGATCGGACAATCGCTCGTGTACTCGATCCAGCAGGCCGACGTACCGATGATGCTGGTGGTGCTGAGGAAGGGCAGCGCCGCGGCCCACTACATCATGGGCGGACCCACAGCCAATCGCCAGAACGCCTTCACCCTGGGGACGGCCGCAACCGAGATCTACGTCATGCACGGGGAGACCGCGGCGGTGGCGACCTACTCGCGCCGCGCGATCAAGGACAAGGATTCGGGCAAGCCGCTCGAGCCGCTGGCGCAGAAGATGAACGAAATGGCGCAGAACTATCTGGACACTTCACGGCCGGCATACTGCGCCCGCCACGGTTTCGTCGACGAGATCGTGGAACTGAAAGCGCTGCGCGGCTACCTGAAGGCGTTTGCCGGCGCGGCGTACCAGAACCCGAAGTCGATCTGTCCCCGTCACCAGATGCTGCTCCCGCGGATCATCAAAGGGTAGGAGCCCCGCGCAACAAAAAGGGCCCGGCGGGCCCTTTTCTTTTTGTTGGCGCGCGAGCTGCTAAATCAATCCCATTCCCTTGAGCACCGACAGCATCACCGCCGCGGCCACGACCGAGCCGATCTGGCCGCCGGTGTTGACGCCGGCGGCGTGCATCAGCAGGTGGTTCTTCTTGTCATAGAGCTGCCCCTGGACCTGCACCACCCGTGCGGCCATGGGAAAGGCGGAGATCCCGGCCGCGCCGATGAGCGGGTTGACTTTGCCGCCGGTCAGTTTGCACACGATCTTGCCGAACACGACCCCGGCCACGGTATCCATGCAGATGGCAATGAAACCCATGCCGAAAATCATCAGCGTCTGGGGCTTGAGAAAGGCGTGGCCCTCCATCGTGCCGCCGATGGCCAGGCCCAGAAACAGGGTGACGATATTGGCGATCTCGTTTTCCGAGGCCTTTGACAGCCGCGCCACCACTCCGCACTCGCGCATGAAGTTACCGAGCATGATGGTCCCCATGAGCGGCAGCCCCTTCGGGGCGAGCAGTCCCGTGACCAGGGTCACGACGATGGGGAACAGGAGTTTGGTCGTGGTGGAGACGCTGCGCTTTATCGGCGCCATCTTGATCACCCGCTCCGCAGGTGTGGTCAGCGCCCGCATGATCGGTGGCTGAATGATCGGCACGAGCGCCATGTACGAATACGCCGCGACCGAAATCGGGGCGAGTAGCTGTGGCGCGTACTGCGAGGCAACGTAGATGGCCGTGGGTCCGTCGCAGGCGCCAATGACGGCGATGCTGACGGCTTCCAGCTGCGGAAAGCCCAGGGCCAATGCCAGCAGCAAGGTGAAGAAAATGCCGAACTGGCCGGCAGCGCCGAACAGCAGCATTTTCGGGTTTTCAAGGAGGGAGCCGAAGTCGATCATTGCGCCGATGCCGACGAAAATCAGCAGCGGGAAAACTTCGTTGGCGACCCCCATGTCGTACAGGATCTTCAGCAGGCCGCCCGGCTCCATCAGGTCGGACAGGGGAATGTTCACGAGCAGGCAGCCGAATCCGATGGGCACGAGCAGCAGCGGCTCCACTTCCTTCTTCACGCCCAGGTAGAGCAAGGCAGCGGCGATCACGAGCATGATCACGTTGGGCCCGCCTTGAGTGAACAGAGAACTGACCCCTAAGGTCAGTCCATGCAGGCCCGTCTGGAGGCTCTCGAACATGTTGTATCCCCTCTAGGGAGATCCGGACAAGGGAAAGCCCCTTCGCAGATCCCGCAAAAATTATTGGAAACCCTGATCGAGCACAGTGCTTGAACCGGGGCTATCTTTTTATTTCTTCTCCGGGCTGCCGGCGTTACTGACGATCACGAGGGGAAAGACCTTCTTCAGCAGGTCCATGACCAGACCGAGGATCCAGAGCGTCAGAAACGTTCCTCCCATGCCGACGATCATCATGGTGAGTCCGAAGCTCCATTTTGCATTGTCCATGTGGTGCTTTTTTTTGAAGTGCAGAAAGTCCCGGCACGCGCTGCCGGATATTGGTAACGCGCTGCCGGATTATATTAAGGATGAGCTACTCGGGCAACACCGCAGTGGCCTCGATTTCGACTTTGGCACGATCTTCCATCAGCGATTTCACTTCGACGGCCGTCATCGCCGCGTTGTAGGCTCCGATGATTTCGCGATACGCCCGGCCCACTTCGCGTGAAGCGGCCAGGTACTCGCGCTTGTCGGTCACGTACCA
>DATNCB010000025.1:0-1133 GCA_035571715.1 Ramlibacter sp. | reverse complement strand
ATGTCTAGAATTGCCCATGCCGAACCTCGCTGCCGCCTTCGCACCCGTGGTCGCCGCGCTCGGCGGCATGTCGTTCGCGAGCGAGCTGGTCGCGGCGCTCAACCGGAGCGTTCCCGTCGACCACGTCTGCCTGATGCGCTTTGCCGATCGCATCCGCCCGCCGGTGCTGGAATCGGCGAGCTGGCGCGGCGGCGATCACGTCGGTGAAGTCCAGCAGGCGTACCTGGCCGGCCTGTACAAGCGCGACCCGAACCTGGCGTTGCCCAGCAAAGAGGGCGTCAGCGTGCACCTCCTGGCCTGCAAGAGTATCGCCGACCAAGGCTACCGCGCCGCCTGCTACGAGCGCGCCGGCCTGCTGCAGCGGCTCACCGTGGCGAGCGTCGATGCAGGGCAATTGCTCGCGCTGAACCTGTACCGGCTGGACTCCACCGGTGCGTTCAGCCGCCAGGAGCTGGCGCAGATGGATGCGCTGGCGCCGCTGCTCGCGGCCCTGGCGGCCAGGCACGTCGCGACACTGGGCATGCAATTGCGTTCGCGCGACCGCGGCGATCGCATCGACGCCTTCAGCGCCCGGCTGCATGCGATCAGCGGCTCGCTGACGCCGCGCGAGCGCGAGGTGCTGGCGCGGGTGATGCTGGGGATGACCTCGCAAGGCATCGCGCTGGACCTGGGCGTCGGCTTGAATACCGTGCTCACCTATCGTAAGCGCGCTTACGCCAGGCTCGGCGTCACCGGCCAGGCCGAGCTGTTCGCGCTCTGGATCTGAGGGCCGCAAGGCGAGGCACCTCCTGGGGTATTCCCTGTCCTGATCGCTGGGGACAGACGCGTGGCGGCCGACGCGCGATAGTGCCGCCAGGGCACCTCTCTCTGTTAACTCTGGTGTTGGCAGATGCTGCCCTGGATGGAGACAGCGCCATGGCAGATCAACCTACCGTCTATGCCTTGCCCAACCGCGTCACGCCGGGCAATCCGGTGCGCTTCGATGCGGCGGTGTGCGACGGCTGCAACCGCTGCGTTCAGGTGTGCCTCGAGGACGTCTTCATCCCCAATCCGGTCAAGGGCAGCCCGCCGTTGATCCTGCACCCGGACGAATGCTGGTACTGCGGTCCGTGCGTGGACGACTGCCCGCGCCC
>DATNCB010000024.1:0-14230 GCA_035571715.1 Ramlibacter sp. | reverse complement strand
ATCCCTGAGCAGCGAGGGCAATGTGGGGTGCTCCGGGGGCAAGCCCAGCGTGGCGCTGCTGCGGGTCCTGATGCTGATCGGTTCCTCGGCGGCGCCGCGCAGCCGGTACTGGTAGCGGGCGGTCATCAACGCAAAACGCGTCGGCGAACACACCGGTGAATTGGAATAACCCTGGGTGAACTTCAGGCCCTTGGCCGCAAGCGCGTCGAGCACCGGCGATACCACGCCGAACTTGGCCGGCCGGCCGCCGTAGCAGCCCAGATCCGCGAAGCCGAGGTCGTCCGACACGATGAATACGATGTTCGGCCGCTTCGTGCGAGCTGCATTGCCGTCGAGCTCCATATTTGTCTCCAGTGATGCGCGGGCTGCCAGGTTGCTACGAGCAACGCATCTTGCAAAAGTTCGATCGAGCGAAACCGTATGTTAGTGCGCCATCGGACTACACAGGCTTGGGCACTGTCCGACTGCCCCTGCCACGCGTTTACCCTATAAAGGAAGAGCGAGGGTTAGGGAGCCCTCGACTCAACATTTCCGGGAAAGGAACATCATGAAAGCATTCCACCAAAAAGGCCTGATGGTGGCCTCGTCGCTGGCCATGCTGCTCGCACTCGGTGCATGCGACCGCGGTGAGAATCGCACGGTCGGCCAGAGCGTGGATTCGGCGGGTCAGAAGACCAGCCGGGCCGCTAACCGTGCCAAGGAAGAGACCCAGGATGCGGCGGCTCGAGCCAGCGCGATGGCGAAGAACGCCGGCGACAGCACGAAGGCAATGGGTTCCTCGGCCGCGGACAAGGTGGACGACGCCATGATCACGACCAAGGTCAAGGCCGGCCTGGCGGCCGACAAGGACCTGTCGGCGATCAAGATCGAGGTCGACACGAAGGACGGCGTGGTCACGCTGACGGGCCCGGCGCCTTCAGCCAGCGCGCGCGACCATGCCACTGAACTGGCCAAGAACGTCAAGGGCGTCACCTCCGTCAACAACAATTTGACCGTCAAGGCCGGTTGAGCCTGTAACGGCGGGCACGAGCTTGAGGCCACCTGCGGGTGGCCTTCGCGTTCACGCCCGCGCCAGGGATTGTCCAGTCGATGGCGTCCTGGCTTGGCAGGAGGATGAAGCAGCGTCCGCGCGCGCGCTCTGGGGCTGCGGCGACTGGATCAGGTCGTGCACGAAGCGCAATTTTTTCAGTGCCCCGGACGTCAGCGCGAATGGATAGGCGTCGTCCTGCCCCAAGCTGCGGTTCAGGCTGTTGAGCAACAGGGTCAGCGGGATCCACTGCTCGACCAGCTGATCGAAATCGCCCGCGCCGGTGTCGAAGGGATTGACAACCTCCTCGGCCTCATCGGCTTCGCTGCCGGGCACGACCAGGCGCGTGCTGTACGAGGCTGCCGTTTCCAGCAGGTCCACCATATGCAGGTAATGGGCCCAGGTCTCGGCCCAGTCTTCCCAGGGATGCGACGTGGCGTAGGCGCTGACGTGGCCCGCCTGCCAGTTGGCCGGCGCGCCGCCGGCGGCGTAGTACGCATTCAGCGCCTGCCCGTAGTCGGCTCTCTCATCGCCGAACATTTGCCGGAACGCGTCGATGCGCCCGGCATCCTCGACCAGCCGGTTCCAGTAGTAGTGGCCCGACTCGTGCCTGAGGTGCCCCAGTAGCGTGCGGTACGGTTCGTGCAGGGCCAGGCGGCGCTGCACGCGCTCGGCGTCGTCGGCTTCGGCGATGTTGAGGGTGATGACACCCTCGCAGTGCCCGGTCAGCACCTGCTGTCCCGGCAGGTCGGCCAGGAACTCGAACACCGGTCCGTCGCGCTCGCCATTGGGCGGCGCCACCGAAACCAGGCCGAGCTTCGCCAGCGTATAGAACAGCCGGCGCTTGGCCACTTCGATGCGATACCAGCGTTCACGGTTCTGGGGCACCGACAGGTCGGGCAGGATGCGCGTCTGGCGGCAGGAGACGCACAACACGTTCGGATCCGCCGCCTGCACCGCGAAGTTGCAGGCCTGGTACTCGGTGTGGTTGTGGCAGACCCGGTAATGGCTCGGTTCGCCTTTGTAGCTGCGCCGGGTCTTGCGACGCCAGAGCCCGGCCTCGCCGTCCGGGACCGGCTCCACGGCGCACAGGGCCAGCCGGTCCGGCAAAAACGCCAGGGCACTGCCGCATTGCAGGCACTGCACGTTCTCGAAGAACAGGGGATGGCCGCAGCTGTCGCAGCGGAAGGTTTTCATCGCGTCCGCTGCGCCGCCGCGTCAGGGCCGCACGGTGAGGTGGTTGAGCACCTGGCGCACGCCCTTGGTGTTGCGCGCGAGGTATTCGGCCTGGGCCTTTTCCGCGTTCGATTTCGCGAAGCCCGACAGCGAAACCGCACCATTGAGTGTTTCTACCGTGATGGCGCCGGCGTCCACGGTCTTGTCCTCCACGAACTTGGCCTTCACCGCGGTGGTGATGCTGGCGTCGTCGACATAGGCGCCGGCGCCTTCCTGGCCACGGATGACAGAGCAGCCGGTCGTGACGATGGTGGCACCCGCCAGAACCGCGAATGCGAGGGCTTGGGCGTATTTGTATTTCATGACTTTCTCCCTTCAGTTGATCGGGCGTTTCCGGTGCCGAAGCTTCCAAAAAGCTCACCGGACAACCGCACCCCGCCGTCCGGCTTGCGTTCACTCTCAGGGTTCGTGGTCCTTCTGGTAGTCGACTGCGGAGAGGGCCGACAACAGCACGGTGGACACTTGTGAGGACTTCGCGATGGCCATCAGCAGGCCGCCGACCGAGATCAGCCGCCATGGGCGCGCGATCATGACGACAGCGCCGGCCGCGGCGGCGATGCCCAGGTATTGCAACGGCTTTCTTTCCGCGAAGGCCGAAAGCGCGGGGGTGGCCAGTTCCAGCCCCATGTGTGCGGGGTGATAGCGCCACCAGGTCCTTGCGGCTTGCCTGAAGCGCGCAAACCATCCGCCAAAACCGCCGTTCGATATGCGTTCCGGCGCGTCGTGATCGCGCGTTTCGCGTTCATGCCGGCGATGCGTGTCTTCACGTTCCTTCCGCTGCTCGGGTTGCTGGATCTGTTTGATGATGGCCAGGCGGCTTCGCGCCAGCCGGTCGGCTGCATCGCTCATACCTGGGCCCGGACCGCGCGCAACGCCTGGGCGTCCGCGTCGAACTGGGCTTTCAGTTCGGTGAACGCCTTGGCCGGCAGCCGCTGCCGCGCTACGTTCCAGGCCAAGGCGGAAACCACCAGGGCAATGCCTGGCGTCACGACGAGCGCCCAGTGAAATTCGCCCTGCATGGCGCCGAGCATGACGGCCACGCCCGCGAGCACGAGGAACACGACCAATGCGAGGATGGCGACGCCCCAAGCGATCACCCGCTTGGCAACTTCCACGCCCACCGTGGATGCTTCTTCCTGCACCAGCGCCGCGTAGCCGGCGACATGGTCCATGACCAGTTCCGGACGCCTGATCAGCACCGAAAAAATAGGATGTACCATGCCGCGCCTTGCCGGGGCGTCAGTAGTAGTCGCGGCGGCTGCGGCGAATCGCCAGTACCAGCGCAGCCACGGCGGCGCCGATGGCGGCGGCGATCAGCGCCGATTTCACCGGTTCCTCGGATACGTAGCGCCTGGTTGCCTGGGCATACTCGCCCAGTTGCCGTTGCGCCGCGGCCGTGGCATCGCTCATGCTGCTGGCGCCCTTGCGGGCGAGATCCGTGGCGCCGTAACGCAGGTCGCGCACCTTCTCGCCGGCCCTGTCCAGCGCCTGGCTGGCGAACTCCTTGGTGCTTTCGAGCGCGTGACCGGTGGCGCCGAGCGCGTCGTCGGCATAGCCGGAAGCGCTTGCACGCGCTGATTTGCTGCTGGTGAACATTTGATCCTCTCTTGGTTAAATTTGGCGCGGGGCTGTGGCCCCGCGAACGGTGGTGGTCGGCGCGCTAACCCTTGCGCCCGATGCTGATGACGAACGCGACGATGGCCATGATCACGAAGATGAAGAACAGGATCTTCGCAATCTCGACGGCGCCGGCAGCGATGCCGCCGAAGCCGAACACTGCCGCGATCAGCGCGATCACCAGGAACACAATGGCGTAGTGCAACATGTCAATCTCCTTGCGGGACGCGCCCGGATTCAGGCGCTTCGCAAGCGCGCTAAAACGCCTGCAGCAAGATTAGGCCGTCACGTCATCCGTTGTTGATCAGCCGCAGGCGTGACTGCTTGTCGGTAGGGGAGATGGCTGCCTGTAGGACTGGGCCGACGGCCAAAGGGGAGCTTTCGGAAATCACCCGCTGCTCTATGCAGCGAGATTGCCCTTGGGCAGGACCGCCGAAATGCGCGTGCCGTTGCCCGGTGCGGAGATCACCGTCAGGCGGCCGCCGGCCGCTTCCACCCGGTGCCGCATGCCCGCCAAGCCGTGGGTGGATGCGCGGATTTCGGCCACGTTGAACCCCTTGCCGTCGTCCTTGATGTCCACTTCCACGTGATTGCCGTAGTTGCGCACGCTGATGTCGACCTGCTTCGCCTCGGCGTACTTGCCGACATTGGTCAGCGACTCCTGGACCAGCCGGTAGACGGTGAGCTGGCGCGATTCGTCCAGTTCGGTCTGTTCGACGCTCGTCATGATCTCCACGCCGGAGCGCTCGGAAAACTCGCGCGCCAGGATTTCGAGCGACGCCGTGAGGCCCAGGTTGGCCAGCGAAGACGGCCGCAGGTCCTCGATGATCCGGCGCTTCAGGGCGATGCCGCTGTTCAGCGCCTCCGTCAGGTGCAGCAGGCGCTGCGTGATTTCGGGCGAAGGCTGCGCCCCAAGGCGCGATTTCAGGCGCGCGACGTCCAGCTTCGCCGCCGTCAACAAGGCGCCGAGCTCGTCGTGCAGCTCGCGGGCCAGGTGGCCGCGTTCTTCCTCGCGCACCTGCTGCAGATGGGTGGCGAGTTCGGCCAGCGAGGCGGTGCGCTCACGCACCTGGCGCTCCAGCAAATCGCGCTCCTTCTGAAGGACCTGCTGTTGCCGTTCGCCGGCGAGCTCCAGCGCCGTGGTCTGGCGCAGGTACAGATAAAAAGCCAGCAGGCCCGCCATGGTCACCGCGGCGATGCCGATGCGCGACAGTAGCAGCGACCGGCGAACCTGGACCTGGCTCACCTCCATCCTTGCCGTTGCGGTGTTGATGAGCTTGGTCGCTTCGTTCCGGATGGCGTCCATGTGCTCCTTGCCGACGTCGGTCATGAGAACGAACTTCCAGGCGTCCTCGTTTCCCTGCTTGCGCATGCGCACGGACAGGTCCATTTCGGCCAGCTTGCGCTGCACGTTGCGGGTGAGTTGCGCGAGTGTAGTGAACTCGTCCGCGCTGGGCGTATAGATCAACCGCAGCGCGTCGAGCTGCTGGCCGAGTCCGGCCACGGCGGCGTTATACGGCTCAAGGTAGCGGGCATCGCCCGTCAAGAGGTAGCCGCGCGAACCGGTTTCGGCGTCCAGCGTGAGTTGCAGCACCCGGTTCAGCGACGCGCGGGTGCGAGTCGCTTCGGCGATCTTGTCGAGCGCGTCGGTAGACTGGTCGTAGCCCGTCTCGTTGATGCCGATCAGGATGCAAGCCGCCAGGAGGGCCAATGCAAGGCTGATCGCCATCTTCGGCAAAGGGAACCAACGCATGAATCTCACTCCAAACTGGCCAGGTTGTGCATAAAATTCTGGACCATCATGACTGAAGGGTAGGACTTTTCAGCCGAAACTTGGGCACAATGGGCTCAAATTAGACATCCGAGAGACAGACATGATCAAAGTCGGCATTGTGGATGACCACGCGATCGTACGGTCCGGGCTCAAACAGTTCTTCTCTGAACAGGTCGATCTGCGTGTTGTGGGCGAGGCTGCCAGCGGGCGCGAAGCGATCGACCTGGTGCGCACGACCGAACTCGATGTACTTGTCATGGACCTGTCGATGCCGGGGCAAAGCGGCATCGACGCACTTGGCATGATCCGTGCCAAAGCGCCGGATGTGGGCATCCTGATTCTCTCCGGCTATCCGGAAGAGCACTACGCGATGAACCTGATCCGGCAGGGCGCCAGCGGCTACCTGAACAAAGAATGCGAGCCGATGGAAATCGTCAATGCGATCCGCACCATCTCGCTTGGCCGCCGCTACATCTCGCCCGCAGTGGCCGAACTGCTGGCCCAGCAGCTCAATCGCAAGGAAGGGGGAGCGCCCCACGAGCAGCTTTCGGAGCGCGAATTCCAGGTGTTCCTCAAGCTCGCGAAAGGCGAAACCGCCGGCGACATCGCCAAGGCGCTGTCCTTGAGCGTCAAGACCGTCAGTACCTACCGTACCCGGCTCATGGAAAAAATGAGCCTCGCATCGAACAGCGATCTTACCTACTACGCCTTGAAGAACAAGCTGATCGACTAAAGGCCTGTCGAGCTGAGTTCCCGGTTGTTCGAGGTGGTATCTCAACGTATATCCCGTTTCTGCCTTCACCACAGGCAAGCCACGTAGGCAGGAGCCTACGGTCGGCTGTAGGTAGCCGCTGACGGCACTTCTCGAAGGCTACTGACCGCGCAACACTTTTTCACCGCGCACACTACGCTGAAACAGCCGTGCATCAGCCGGCCGGTCCAGGAATCGCGCAATGAAATTGTTGATCGAATCAGCCATGGTGTTTTTCGGCACCTTGATGGCGGCGGCGCTGGTGGCCTTGACGGCCCCAGGCGTGGAGCTGGTGATCGCGCAAGAACCGTTCACCGCAGTCAAGTCGGCAGCGCAACTGCTGGCGTCCAACCAGCCGGGCGACACGCACGGCGTCACGGTCCAGCGGCCGGTTCGTTGATGGAGTCGCATGGACGGCGCGGCCGCCACCGCAGGGCCCCGCAGTCAGGGGCTTTGGGCCAAGGTGCTCACAGGCATCCTGGTCGTCGCCGTCCTGCTGGTGCTGCTTGTCGTTTTCTTTCCCTGGGACTGGCTGCGCGGACCGCTGAACCGCTATGTCAGTGACAAGACCGGGCGCCATTTCGAGATCACGCGAAAACTTGACGTCAAGGTGGGCCGTACCATCCGGATCCTGGCTGACGGGATCGAGGTGGCCAATCCCGAGTGGGCCAGTGATCCGGATCTGGTGAAGGCGGAAGGGGCTGAAATCCAGATCGAGCTCCTGCCGCTGCTCGAACGCCGCATCGAGCTGCCGCTGGTCGAGTTGCGCAAGCCCCAGCTGGGGCTGCAGATGGAGGCGGACGGCCGGCGCAGTTGGGCCCTGGGCCGTGACACGGCGGATCCGCACAACATTCCGCACATCGGCGCGCTCGTGGTCGACCAGGGCACCATGCATTTCATCGCGACGCATCGCGGCGCCGACATCCACACCGACTTCGCGATCGAAGCAGCGGCGCCACAGTCGGCCGACAAGCCGGCGATGCCCCTGACTTTCAAGGCGAAGGGCACCTGGCAGAAGGAGCCGTTCACGGCGCAGGGCCGCACCGGCAACGTGCTCTACCTGAGCGCGCTGCAGCGTCCGTTCCCGCTGGAAGTCAGTGCGGCTGCCGGGGCCGCGACTTTGCGCGCCAGCGGTTCGATCGCCAGCCTCGCAACACTCGAAGGGGCCGACGCCGTCGTCAACCTGCAAGGCCGCAACCTGGCCGATCTGTACAAACTGGTGGGTGTGGTATTGCCCGGGACACCGCGCTATTCGCTGCACGGCAATGTGTCCAAGGAGGGCGAGGTGTGGCACGTGCGGCAGATCGATGGCAAGCTGGGCAACTCCGACTTGACCGGCGAGCTGTCATTCGATCGCACGCGCGACTTGCCGCTGCTCACGGGAAAGGTGCAATCGCGCTCGCTCGACTTCGATGACCTGGCGCCGCTGGTGGGCTTGCCAGAACAGCCGCGCAGCGCGGTGGCGCTGCCCCAGGTTCCGGGTCCACGGCCGGCGCCGGCGCAGAACGCCCGGACGGGACGCGATACCAGCCGCAAGGTCCTGCCCACCGCCGGCCTGGACCTGGCGCGCCTGAAGGCGATGGAGGCCGACGTGAGCTACGCCGCCGCACGCGTGACCCACGTCCAGGCGCTGCCGCTGGATCGAATGAGCGTGCATGTCAGGCTCAAGGGCGGTGTCCTGCAGCTCGATCCGGTGAACCTCGGCATCGCCGGTGGCAGCTTCGCCGGACGCCTTCGCATCGACGGCAACAGCGATCCGGCGGCGGTCGAGGCCCACCTCAATGCACGCGCGCTCGAGTTGAATAAGCTGTTCCCGCGCGTGACGTTCATGCACGCCAGTTTCGGCAAGATTCACGGCGATGTCGACCTGAAGGGCCGCGGCAATTCGGTCGCCCAGATGCTCGGCACATCTTCGGGCGGCGTCGCCCTGCTGACGGGCCGCGGCGAGATCAGCAACCTGCTGCTCGAGATTGCCGGGCTGGATGGAGGCGAGATCATCAAATTCCTGATCGGTGGGGATCAGAACGTGACGCTGCGCTGCGCCGCCGCGGCGTTCGACGTGAACGATGGCTTGATGAACAGCAGCGCGCTGGTGCTCGATACGAGCGATACGGTGATCTACGGCAACGGCCAGGTGAGCCTGGCCAACGAATCGATCGATCTCACTTTGCGCCCGTACCCGAAGGACATGAGCATCCTCGCGCTGCGTTCGCCGCTGAAAGTGGCGGGCAACTTTGCCGGGCCGAAGATCGGCCCCGATAAGGGCGCGCTGGCGGGCCGGGCGGGCCTGGCGCTGGCCCTCGGCGCAGTCAATCCGTTGCTGGCCCTGGCGGCCACGGTGGAAACCGGGCCGGGCCAGGACGCCAATTGCGGGCCCGCATTGCTGGAGGCCGCGTCGCCCTATGCCGCGGCGCGCATCGCTGCCCTATCGCAGCCACCGCCGGGCCGGGACAAGAAGAGCGTGCTCGGGGGCCCCGCTGCTGCACCCGAAACGCTGGCCCGCTCCGGCGCACACGCCGACCCGGAAGTGCGCCAGCATGCGCCTCTCGCGCCCGACCGGCCATACGGGAATTGATTTCCTTCGACCTCCGGGATGACAGCTCCTGGATGTCATTGCGGACTCGAGCCGCAATCCATGCTGGCGCGCCGGGACCTTCACGCGGTGTAAGCTACGGAACCATGTTGATTTCAAGAGCTGAACCTGCTGGAGAAACGATGATTCACTTTGTATTGCACGACCCTCGCGACACCGTGGCTGTCGTGGTGGTCGAAGGTGTGAAGGCCGGTGCCGAACTCACCGGCTGGATCATGGACGACGACCGCACGGTGAACCTGGTCGCGCGCCAGGACATCCCGATCGGCCACAAGATCGCGTTGAAGGATATGGCGGCGGGGGACACCGCGATCAAATATGGCAGTGACATAGGCAAGGTGGTGGCGCCGATCCAGGCCGGCCAGCACGCCCATGTCCACAACATCAAGACCAAGCGGTGGTAAGCATCATGTCCAGCATCAACAGGGAAACAAGCTTCCTGGGCTATCGCCGCGAAAACGGCCGCGTCGGAGTGCGCAACCACGTCATCATCCTGCCGCTGGACGACCTGTCCAACGCGGCGGCCGAGGCCGTTGCCCACAACATCAAGGGGGCGATGGCGATTCCGCATCCGTACGGCCGCCTGCAGTTCGGCGCCGACCTGGACTTGCATTTCCGTACGCTGATCGGCACCGGCTGCAACCCGAATGTCGCGGCCGTGGTGGTGATCGGCATCGAGGACACCTGGACGAAAAAGGTGGTCGACGGCATTGCGGCCACTGGCAAGCCCGTGAGCGGCTTCGGCATCGAGGGCCACGGCGACCACGACACCATCATGCGCGCCAGCAAGGCCGCGCGTGAATACGTGCAATGGGCCAGCGAGAAACAGCGCGAGCGCTGCGCAATCCGCGAGCTGTGGGTCTCGACCAAGTGCGGCGAGTCCGACACCACCTCCGGCTGCGGCTCCAACCCCACCGTGGGCAACGCCTTCGACAAGCTGCACACGCTGGGCACTTATCTGTGCTTCGGCGAGACGACCGAGATCACCGGCGGTGAACACATCGTCGCGCAGCGCTGCGCGAACGAAGCGGTGCGCGAGAAATTCATGTTCATGTTCAACCGCTATCAGGACGTGATCAACCAGCACAAGACCAGCGACCTGTCCGATTCGCAGCCGACCAAGGGCAACATCGCCGGCGGACTGACGACGATCGAAGAAAAGGCGCTGGGCAACATCCAGAAGATCGGCAAGAAGTGCACGGTGGACGGCGTGATCGACAAGGCCGAGGTGCCCACGCACCCCGGCCTGTGGTTCATGGACTCGTCCAGCGCGGCGGCCGAGATGGTGACACTCCTGGCAGCCGCGGGCTTCGTGGTGCATCTGTTTCCCACGGGGCAGGGCAACGTGATCGGCAATCCGATCCTGCCCGTCATCAAGCTTTGCGCCAATCCACGCACCGTGCGGCTCATGAGCGAGCACGTCGACCTGGACATCTCGGGGTTGTTGCAGCGCGAGATCACGCTCGACCAGGCCGGCGACAGGCTGCTCGAAACGATGCTGCGTACCGCGAATGGCCGGCTCACGGCAGCCGAGGCGCTGGGCCATCGCGAGTTCGTGCTGACGCGGCTTTACGAATCGGCTTGAGGCCGCGCGCGAAGCCAGACCTCGCAGCAAAGGCGAGGCCGGGCAGGCCGCGGCGCATCGGGCAAGAAGACTGTCATTGCGGGCTTGACCCGCAATCCATGCTGGCGTGCCACGTGGATCCCGGATCAAGTCCGGGATGACAGGATTTCAGCCGTCGCGCCCCTTGCACACGGGGCATTCCATATTCCGTGGCACCCTTACTTCGTTCCACTCCATCGACCGGCCATCGAGCATCTGCAGGCGTCCGGCCAATGAGGAGCCGGCGCCGCTGATCAGCTTCAGCGCCTCGGCCGCTTGCATCGTGCCGATGATGCCTACCAACGGCGCGAACACGCCCATGGTGGCGCAGCGGGTTTCCTCGAACTCGTCGGAAGGCGCGAACACGCAGGCGTAGCAGGGTGACTTCGCGTCGCGTGTGTCGTACACCGAGATCTGGCCGTCAAAACGGATGGCGGCACCCGACACCAGCGGCTTGCGGTGCTTCACGCACGCCGCGTTGACCGCGTGCCGGGTGGTGAAGTTGTCGCAGCAATCCAGAACGATGTCAGCGCCCGGCACCAGTTCATCCAGCAATGCGGCATCCGCGCGTGCGACCATCGCGCGCACTTGCGGCTCGGGGTTGATGGCGGCAATCGCCTGTTGCGCCGATTGCGCCTTGGGTTGGCCAAGACGATCGACGCTGTGCGCGATCTGGCGCTGCAGGTTGGTCAGATCCACCGTGTCGTGGTCCACCAGCGTGATGCGCCCCACGCCGGCTGTGCCCAGGTACAGCGCCACCGGCGAGCCCAGCCCGCCCGCGCCGATCACCAGGGCGTGCGCGGCCATCAGGCGTTCCTGCCCTTCCACACCGATTTCCTCCAGGAGGATGTGGCGCGAATAGCGCAGCAGCTGGTCGTCCGTCATGGGACGAATTGTGGCGTAAGGCCAAGCTGCCCCTCTTGGCGCCGGTGTATAGAAACATGCGCACCGCGGAAATGGCGTAAGCCATTGAATCAAATGAGGAATTTTCGATTCACCGGGCAGGGTGCATACGCCCGATGTACTTCGATGGCGCCTTTGTCGCGTCGAAGGACGCCGTGGCGCGCCGGCCGGCCCGGCTCCGCAACGCTAAGCCCTTGACTTCAAAGGCAATTACTCGTGGCGCGCCGACTTGGCACGGCTGATGCGTAAGCAAGTGCACACAGAACCAGAGTCGGCAACATGACCAACCCAGCCAAGATCCTGATCGTCGACGACGAAGAAGTCGTCCGCCTCAGCTACATGCGCATCCTGGCCGCGACCAACTGCCACGTCAAAGCGGCATGGACCTGGTTGCAGGTTGCCCAGGCGATGCAGCAAGAAGCATTCGATGTCGTGCTGCTGGACCTGCGCATGCCGGAAATGGATGGCATGAAGGTCCTGAAAGCGCTCAAGAGCAAATGGCCCGAGAGCGAAGTGATCATCATCACCGGCTATCCGACGCTCGAATCCGCCAAGGAAGCAGTCGCGCTGGGTGCCTACGACTACCTGACCAAACCGGTCGGCCCGGAACAGGTGATCGACGCCGCCAACGCCGCCATGCTGCACAAGCGTTGGGCATTGCACAACGAGTCCGGTCCGCGGTGCGAACCGAGCCAGGAATCAGTTTCTCCCGCAGTACCCGGCAGGGCTTCCGATAAGCCCGATTTTCTGAGGAAATTACCATGAGCGCACTTCGTAAAGTTCTGGTCGTGGATGACGACCCGGTGGTTGGCAAGAGTTTCAACCGCGTTCTTTCCGACAAGGGCTATATCGTGGTCACCGCCGAGGACGGTTATGACGCGCTGATGAAGCTCAAGGCGGAAAAATACGATGTCGTTTTCACCGACATCAAGATGCCCGGCATGGACGGCCTGGAAGTGGCCGAACAGGTCAAGGCGAGGCATCCCTGGACGCCCGTCGTGATCGTCACCGGTTACGGCACCGCCGCGAACGAGCAAAGAGCGCGTGCAGCCGGCGTCTCCGGCTTCCTGCACAAACCGCTGTCGCCCGAGATGATCGAGGACAGTGCCGCCAACGCGCTGCGGTCCGAGCCCATCGCAGTCGTCGAACAGATTGCATCGCCGGTGGCGCCGCAGCCGGTTGCCCCCGAGGCGGCCAATACGGGCGGCATGCTCAAGAACATGGCGCTGTTCCTGTCGGCACCTTTCATCGGCCTGCTCTACGCCGTGCTGTTGCCCTTCGTCGGTCTTGGCATGCTCGCCTGGTTCGCCGGAAAAGCGCTGATGTCTTACCCGAAAGCCCGGGAAGTGGTGCGCTTCGCAGGTTTCGCACTCAAGATGATCGCCGCCCCGTTCGTCGGCCTCGTCTATCTCATCGTGCTGCCGTTCGCGGCCATGGGAATCCTGGCCTGGATGGGTGCCAAGGCGCTGATCGCGCCGGAGGGTGCCGAATCGACCGCAACGACGGCGCGTTGAGCAGCGTGACGGCGATAATTGCAAGCAAAGAGGACGAAAGAGGACGCCATGACAAGCAAACCAGGTGAATCGGCGGATCTGCCACGCCGCGACAGATTCCTTTCCGGCGCTGTTGTGGCGGTGGCATTTGCCCTGCTGGGTCTCACCGCCCAGGCCGCCGCCCCCAAGGACACGACGCTGTCGAAAGAAGACAAGGTGTGCCTCGACTGCCACGCCAAGCCGGGTCTGGAGAAGACACTGGCGAGCGGTGAAAAGCTCTCGCTGGTCATTCCGGCCAAAGGCTTTGCCCAGTCGGTGCACCTCTCCAGCGGCTGCGAAGGCTGCCACTCGGACATCGACCTGGCGGGTCATAGCAAGGAACCGAAGAGCATCGCCGGCAAACGTGCTTTTGCGCTCGCGCAGATGGAAACCTGCCGTGACTGCCACAAGAAAACCGTGAAGCAGTACGAAGACAGCGTGCACTCCGCGCTGGTGCGTGACGGCAGCGAGAAGGCGCCGTTGTGCTCCGACTGCCACAACCCGCACGCAACCCGCTCCGCCAAGGAAAAGCCAAGCGGCCAGGCGGAACCGGTGGCGTGCCAGAAATGCCACGTAAGCATCACGACGGCGTTTGCCGACAGCGTGCATGGCCGGTCGGGCGACGAAGCCCTCGCATGCAAGGACTGCCATCAGACCCACAGCGTGAAAGCGGCGTCACTCGGGGACAACATGAGAAGCCAATGCGTGTCATGCCACCGCGAGGTCGTCAAGTCGCATGCCGAATGGCTGCCCAATACCGAAAGGCATCTCGAGGCCATTTCCTGCCCCGCCTGCCATTCACCGGGTACGACTCGCCGCGTCAACCTCCGGATCTACGAAGGCAACGCACCACAGCAAGCCGCCGAAAAAGTAGGCGTGCCGAAGTTCATGAAAATGGCGAACTGGGCCGACCCGAAAGGCTCCGGCCTGGACGCACGCGCCCTGTGGAGCTTGCTGCAGGACTTCAACAACAACGGCTCACCTGGCAAGACCGTGCTGCGCGGGCGCCTCGAAGTGCAGACCGGCGTCCAGGCGCACCAGCTCGGCGAAAAGGCCCTGGCGCTGAAGGACTGCGACACCTGCCACCGCGAAGGCGCCGCGTCGTTCCAGGCCGTGACCGTGAGCATGGCCGGACCGGACGGCAGGCCGCTGCGGCACGACGCCAGCAAGGGAATGCTCAATTCAATCGAATCG
>DATNCB010000023.1:0-4794 GCA_035571715.1 Ramlibacter sp. | reverse complement strand
GGCTTTGGCCGCCATCTGCGCGGGCAATTTGTCGATCAATGTCGACAGCCCGCCCATGCTCTTCATCTGCTGGATCTGCGACAGGAAATCGTTCAGGTCGAAACCCGCGCCGCTCTTGACCTTGGCGGCGAGTTTCTGCGCCGCCTGCATGTCGACGCCGGCCGTGACCTGTTCGACCAGGGCCAGGATATCGCCCATGCCCAGAATCCGGCCGGCGTGGCGGTCGGCGTCGAACACCTCGAGCCCGTCGATTTTCTCGCTGACACCGGCAAACTTGATCGGCGCCCCGGTGACCTGCCGCACCGACAGCGCCGCGCCGCCGCGCGAGTCGCCGTCCATCTTGGTCAGGATGATGCCGGTCAGCGGCAACGCTTCCTTGAAGGCCTTGGCGGTATTGACGGCGTCCTGGCCCTGCATGGCATCGACCACGAACAGCGTTTCGATCGGATTGAGCGCGGCGTGCAGCTCCTTGATCTCGCGCATCAGGACTTCATCGATCGCGAGGCGCCCGGCGGTATCGACCAGCAGCACGTCGAAATACTGCCGCTTGGCGTAGTCGAGCGCCGCCCTGGCTATCTCCACCGGCTTCTGGTCGGGCGAACTCGGGAACCATTCGGCGCCCGCCTGCCTGGTCACCGTCTTGAGCTGCTCGATCGCCGCCGGGCGGTACACGTCGCCGGATACCGTCAGCACTTTCTTCTTGCGCTTCTCGATCAGGTGCTTGGCCAGCTTGGCCGTGGTGGTGGTCTTGCCCGCACCCTGCAGCCCCGCCATCAGGATCACGGCCGGCGGCTGCGCCTGGAGATTGATGTCGCTGACTCCCTGCCCCATGGTCGCGGCGAGTTCGCGGTTGACGATGCCCACCAGGGCCTGGCCCGGCGACAGCGAGCCCAGCACTTCCTGGCCCATCGCCTTGTCCTTGACGCGGGCGATGAAGTCGCGCACCACCGGCAGGGCCACATCGGCTTCGAGCAGCGCCATGCGCACTTCGCGCAGCATGTCCTGCACGTTGGCTTCGGTGATGCGGGCCTGGCCGCGGATTTCCTTGGCCAGGCGGGACAGTTTGTCGGAGAGCGCGGAGGCCATAGAGGATGCCCTATGTGATCCGCGCCACGCGCGACGCGGATTTTGCGTGATGGAGGAGTTATCTGGGCTTCGCGCAGGCGAAGCAAGGCTAAACTGTGAACCCATGATTCTAGCCAGTGCGTCTCCCGCGAGCTTGGTGCTGACCCTGGCCGCCGCGGCGGCCTATGCCGTGCCAGCTGCGGGCGCTTCCCGGCTGTCCGAGCAGGCTGCGCGCATCGCCCTGCTGACCGCGTGGCTGCTGCACGCAGTCGTGCTGGCTGCGGGCCTGCTCGGCTCGCCGCCGCGCTTCGGTTTCGCCCCCGCGCTGTCAGTCACCGCCTGGCTGGTGCTCACCGTGTACGCGGTCGAGCGGCAGATGTTTCCGCAGCTGGAAGCGCGCTGGGCGCTGGCCGGGCTGGGCTCGGTCGCCGTCCTGCTCACCCTGATATTTCCGGGCACGCCGCTGCATCCGGCCGCTTCGCCCTGGCTGCCCTTGCACTGGGCGCTGGGCATCGCCTCTTACGGACTGTTCGCGGCCGCGGTCGTCCATGCCTGGATGATGACCCGCGCCGAAAAGCAGATCCGCCAGGCGGCCGATCCCCACGCCGGGGTGCCGCTGCTGACGCTGGAACGCCTGACGTTCCGGTTCGCCACCGCAGGCTTCATCTTGCTGTCGGCCACGCTGCTGGCCGGCCTGCTGTTCAGCGAAACCCTCTACGGCGAGGGCCGCAGCTTCAAGTGGGACCACAAGACCGTGTTCTCCATCCTGTCGTGGGTGGTGTTCGCTTTCCTGCTGCTGGGCCGCTTCCGGTTCGGCTGGCGCGGCCGCAAGGCGGTGCGGGTGCTCTACGCCGGCTCGCTGCTGCTGCTGCTGGCGTACGCCGGGTCGCGTTTCGTGCTCGAAGTGGTGCTCGGGCGACCGGTATGAAATATCTGCTGGTGCTGGCGATCGTGCTCGCCGTCATCTGGTACTGGCGCAGCAGCCGGCGCGGCGATGGCGCGCGCGAGAACCCCTCCGGCACCGCGTCGAAAGCCGGCACCGCATCGACGGGACAGCCGCAGGACATGGTGCAATGCCCGGTGTGTCTGGTGCATCTGCCGCGCACCGACGCACTGCCGGGCCCCGACGGCCGGCTCTACTGCTGCGCCGAACACCGCCTGCGCGCCGGGGGCTGACTTGTCGGCGCTGCAGTCCGACTTCGCTTTCACTACCGTGCCGACCGGGCCGGTCCGCGACTCTGCGTTCGCGCGGCTCTGGCGCGGTTTCATGACCGCACGCGTCGCGATCGCGTTGGTCCTGCTGACGCTGCTCGCGACCTTGTTCGTGCTGGTTCCCACACTCAACGTCAGCCGCTGGCTGATCGGGCTGAGCTTCGCCTACCTGGCATCGGCGCTGGCGGTGCGCATCTTCACGCGGCCCTCGCAGACCAGCCATGGTTTCGATCCGCAATGGGTCTCCACCATTGGCGTGGACCTGGTGGCCTTTTCGACCCTGCAGTTCCTGCAGGCCGGCGGCATCAACTACACGCCGCTGTTCGCCTTGCCGGTGCTGATGGGTTCGGTGCTGGGATCCGGCTTGTTGGCATTGGGCACGGCGGCTGGCGTCGCCCTGCTGCTGCTAAGCGATGCCTGGGTGCTGTCCATGCATGTCCCTGCCGAAACCGCTGCACGCTTTCTGCAGGCCGGCTTGACCGGCAGTGGCTATTTCGCACTGGCGTTGCTGACCAACCAGATGGCCGCCCGGCTGACGCGTGAAGAACGCGCGGCCAGGCGCAGCCAGCGGGCGGCCCGCATCCAGACCCAGGTCAACCAGCTGGTGATCGAAACGCTGGCCGACGGCGTCCTGGTGGTCGATGGGCAGGGCCGGGTGCAGACGGCGAATCCGGCGGCGCGGGCGCTGCTGGGCTTCGGCCCCGGCAATGATGCGCCGTTCGACTTGACGGGGCAGGGCGAGTGGCTTCCGTTGATGGAGCTGGCCCGGCTGACCTTCGGGCAGCGCCAGCCCCAGCTTGGCGAGGTCACACTGGGAGACGGCGGCGCCGGGGCGCGCCGGCTTCATGTCCGCACCCGCCTGACACCGTCGCAGGACAATCCGGCCGAGAGCCTGTGCGTGATGTTCCTGCAGGACCTGCGCGAAATGGAAGCGCGCCTGCGCACCGAGAAGCTGGCGGCGATGGGCCGG
Source organism: Ramlibacter sp. (assembly GCA_035571715.1). Lineage (GTDB taxonomy): Bacteria > Pseudomonadota > Gammaproteobacteria > Burkholderiales > Burkholderiaceae_C > Ramlibacter. Next base: position 1,547 of record DATNCB010000023.1, on the reverse strand, counting down.
ATGTCCGCCGCCGTCGCGCACGAGATACGCAATCCGCTGGCGGCGATCGCCCAGGCCAATGCGCTGATGGAGGAGGATCTGCGCGAGCCCGCGCTCAAGCAGCTGAGTTTCCTGGTGCGAAAGAACACCCAGCGGCTGGCCCAGATCGTCGATGAAATCCTGGACATCTCGCGCGTGCAGCATCAGGGTCCGGTCGGACCGCCCGTGCTCGAACTGGACACCGTGGTCACCGCCGCCTGCGGCGACTGGGCGACGCAGACCGGTAGCGGCGCCAGGCTCCGGCTCGCACTGGCGGCGGCGGGCGCGCAGGTGTCGTTCGACCCCGACCACCTGCGGCGGGTCCTGGTCAATCTGTTGGACAACGCGCTGCGTTACGCCGGGCGGCAATCCGATTCGATCCGTGTTTCGACCAAGGTGCTTGCCGGCCAGGCCATTCTGCAGGTCTGGAGCGACGGTGCAGCGCTCAATCCCACGGTGCGACACCACCTGTTCGAGCCGTTCGTTTCTTCCGAGAGCCGCTCCAGCGGCCTGGGCCTGTACATCTGCCGCGAACTGTGCGAGCGCCATGGGGCAGCCGTGAGCTACCGCCGTGCCGCTGGCGGCGACGGCGGCAGCGTGCGCGAAGGCAACGAATTTTTCGTCAACTTCCGCCCGGCCCCCGGCCCTCTTGCGGGTACCGCTTCATTTGACAAAATAGCCGCCTGATGTCCAACGGTTCCACCGCACCCGCGCAGGTTCTCGTCGTCGATGACGAACCCGACCTGCGTACCTTGTACGAGCTCACCTTGTTGCGCGAGGGCTATCGAGTCGATGCCGCCGGGACACTGGCCGAGGCATGGGAGCAGCTTCAGGCCAAGAAATTCGACGCCGTGATCACCGACATGCGGCTGCCCGACGGCCTGGGACTGGAACTGCTGCATCGCATGCTGGCGCAGCAGCGCCCCGAACGCTGCATCGTCATGACCGCCTACGGATCGGCGGAGAACGCGGTGGAGGCGCTCAAGGCCGGCGCTTTCGACTACCTCACCAAGCCCGTGGACCTCAAGCAGTTCCGCAGCGTGGTCGCCTCGGCCATCCAGGACAGCGGCGCCGCAACGCGGCCGCGCACCGTCGCCGGGGCCGCGCGGCCGGCCGGCAGCAACGAACGGGCGCCGAGCGGGCAGGCCGCCCTGCAGCGCCTGGTCGGCGAGTCGCAGCCGATGCGCAACGTCAAGGAGCGCATCGCCAAAGTGGCGCGCAGCATGGCGCCGGTGCTGGTGCGCGGCGAGTCCGGCACCGGCAAGGAACTGGTGGCGCGCGCCATCCACGCCTGCAGCCATCGCGCCGAAGAGCCGTTCGTTGCCGTGAATTGCAGCGCGATCCCGGAGTCCCTGCTGGAAGCCGAATTCTTCGGCGCCAAAAAGGGTTCTTACACCGGCGCCAACCAGGACCGGGAGGGCTATTTCCAGGCCGCACGCGGCGGCACGCTGTTCCTCGACGAGATCGGCGACCTGCCGCTGGCCATGCAATCGAAGCTGCTGCGCGCGATCCAGGAGCGGCAGGTACGC
>DATNCB010000022.1:0-2465 GCA_035571715.1 Ramlibacter sp. | reverse complement strand
CCCACAAGGGCTGGCGCGACGCCAAGGCCGACCCGGCGGGCTCGATCGATGCGATGGTCGAAATGGTGCCGGGGCTGGACCGCAACACGCTGCTGGCGACGATGCCGCAGATCCTGGACCTGTGCGTCACCGAGCGCTCGGCCAAGCATGGCCTCGGCTGGATCGAGCCGGAGCTGATGCAAAAGACGATGGACATCACGTTTGCCGGCGGCAAGCCCGAGAAGGCGATTTCGGTTTCGGACGCGTTCACGAACCAGTTCAACAGCCGCATCCGGCCTTGAGGCCGGCGGGGGCGCTTCCGGTCAATCCCTCTTTGCGGGGGCGAACCACTGCCGAAGGCGCCGCCAGAGCCGGGTGAGCCATCCCTCGGGCGCTGGCGCCGGAACGGCCGCCGGCGCGACCGCGCCAAAGTGGCTCTGAAGCGTGTTGGCGAATTGGGCGGTTCGCTCAGTCGCCCTTTTCTCGAACAGGCTGTCGACAATCCCCTTGAGCTGTCCTTCCCCCTTGACGTCGAACACAGTGACCAACTCGGTCCCTGATCCGTTTGGCCGCAACGTAACGTCGATCTGCATCATCAGATGCTGGGCCTTTGCAATGGCGTGAAGCTCATGCGGCGGATTCTCAGACTCTATTTGCGCCCTCAAATCGAGGATCATGGGCACGACGCCGATCTTTTCCTTCACGGTCAATTCGGCCGTCTTGTCGTCCACCACCTTGATGCGCTCCACCCCGGGAATACAGGTGCACAGCGATTCGAAGTCGCGGATGAATTTCCACAATTCCCCCGGCGGGGCGTTGACGGTGAAAGTGGCTTCGCGTCGAGGCATCAGTCCCACCACTTATTGAGTTTGAAATCCTCCACGATCACGGTGGCGGCGTTGTGCCCGCCCCCGGCGTGCACGCCGCCGCCGGGATGAGTGAAGCCGCCGCACATGTAGAGGCCGTCAACGGGCGAGCGGTAGTTCGACCAGCCGGCGAATGGCCTGAAATATCCCATCTGGTCAGGCGTCATGTCGCCCACGACGTCGACGCCGTTCACCAGGTTGTCGTTGTCACGCACCGTGTCCGTGGGATCATGGATGGCCATTGCCAGGATCTTGTCTTTCGTCATGTTCGGGGCGTAGGAACTCCAAAGGTCCATGACGTGGTCGGCGTACTCGTCTCTCAGCTTCTTCCATCCGTCCGGGCCGTCAGGCGCCACGTTGTATGGTGCGTACTGCCAGACCACCGCAGTGTGCTTGCCGGCAGGCGCCTGCGAAGGATCGTATAGGGTGGGCACGGGGACCTGCAGCATCTCGTTGCGCACCGGCCGGCCTGCGGCGATTTCCTGATAGGCGCGTACCTGGTCCTGGATCGTCCCTCCCATCATTTCCTGGCTGAACCCCAGGTTCACCGCCGGGTTGGTTGCGGCGGCGCGGTACTTCGGTGCCTCCGAAAGCGCCAGGTGCAGGGTGAACAACGAGCGGCCGCGTGCATGGTAATTCTTCACCCGGGTCACAAAGTTGGAAGGCAGGAACTCCTCTCCGACCATGTTGAGGAAGGTCTTCTTCGGTTCGACGTTGGTGATCACCGCCTTGGCGGCTTCCACCCGCGTGCCATCCTTCATTTCCACCCCCACGGCCCTGTTGCCGCGCATGAGGATCCTCTTCACGTCCATGCCGGTCTGCACGACGCCGCCGGCGGCCTCGATGGCGTTTGTCAGGCCATGCGCCAGCTGCTGCGAGCCACCCACACAAATGGGTGCTTCGCCTTTTAGGATGCGAAACAGCTGGATCCATCCCTGCCCGAACTGGTCCGGAGCAAACCCCAGCACCGTCAACCGGACCAGGAAGTGCACTTTCACCTGGTCGCTCTCGAAGAACTCATTCAGCAATTGCACCGGCGTCATCGCCTGCCACTGCAGCATCGTCCTGCCTTCTTCTGATTTCTCCAATTCGGCGGTCTGCAGCGAGGGTGGCAACGGCGGCGAATACATCAGCGGCAGGTAGGTCGAGTCGATGAACTCGGCGTAGTCGTTATAGAGCTGGGTGAACGTTCTTGCATCCCGCGCCGAGAACTTCGCAATTTCGGCAGCCATTCTTTCCGGCTCCCGATACATCACGATGCTGCTGTGATCGGGGAAGATCGTGCTGCGCAGGTACTCCGGGTAAACGTACTTCACGCCGTGGCGCTCCAGCTCCAGGTCACGGTACACGGGGCTGAGCGGAATGTGGGTGTGAACGACGGAGCAGAGGTTGTGTTTGAAGCCGGGCAGCGTGACTTCCTCCGTATGGCATGCGCCACCCACGCGCGGGGCGCGCTCCACAACCAGGACTTTGGCGCCGGCCTTCGCGAGATACCCGGCACAGGCGAGTCCGTTGTGGCCGGAACCGATGATGATGAAGTCGTAGGTCATGGCATTGTGCGAGAAATTAAGCTGTTACTTAATTAGAGCAGACGTCAAGACAGCGGTCAACCCGCGGTCC
>DATNCB010000021.1:0-3991 GCA_035571715.1 Ramlibacter sp. | reverse complement strand
GGCCCAGCTCGGATCGGCGTGCGCGGCCCTCGCGCTCGGGAGCTCGATGCTCCCGGCGCGTGCCGCACAGGAAGAGCACGCCCACCATCATCACGCCGAACAAGCGCCGGGTTACGCGCGCCAGGCAGGCAACTACCGGCTCCCGGCTACGCTGCTGGTGCGGTCCGACGGGGTGAAGACCAGCTTCCCGGACGAGATCGACGACGGCAAGCCGGTGGTGCTCAATTTCATCTACACGACGTGCACCGCCATCTGCCCGATCCTGAGTCAGAGCTTTTCCGAGTTCCAGCGCAGGCTTGGGACCGAGCGCGACAAGGTGCGCATGGTGTCGATTTCGATCGATCCCGAGGAGGACACGCCCAAACGCCTGGCAGAGTATGCGAAGCGGTTCGACGCGGGCCGCCAATGGGGCTTCTACACGGGAAGCGCCCAAGCCAGCGTGAGCCTGCAGAAAGCATTTCAGGCTTACTTCGGCGACAAGATGCATCACCGCCCGGTGACCTTCATGCGCGCCGCTCCTGGCGAGGCCTGGGTGCGGCTCGATGGCTTCGCCTCACCGGACGATCTGCTCGCCGAGTATCGCAAGCTCGTCGCGCGCCGATAAAGCGATCAGGGACTTATGTTGGCAGGAATTCGCGCCGCGCTCGCCGTCGTCGGTCTCGCGCTGACGTTGGGCGCCGCCATACCCGCGGGTGCCGCCACCGGCGAATCAGCCGGCGCCGATGCAGTGGCGCAAGGACGAGCCCTGTATCTCGAAGGAAAGCGAGAAGGCGGTGCGCCGCTCATCGCTCATCGCGCCGGCGGACTCGGCATTGCCGGTGCGCAGGCAGCCTGCGTGAACTGCCATCGGCGCAGTGGGTTCGGAGGCGCCGAGGGGCGCAGCTATATCCCGCCGATCACCGCTCAGTCGCTGTTCGAGGCCAAGGCGCCGGGAACGGGCGCGTCCGCAAGCGGCACCGGCCGGCCCGCCTACTCCGGCAAGAGCCTTGCTCGCGCCATCCGCAGCGGCATCGACCCGTCGGGCAGGCGTCTTGATTATCTGATGCCGCGTTACGAGGTGCGGGATGACGAGATCAAATTACTCGTCGCCTATCTGCGCCAGCTATCGGATCAGCCTGCGCAGGGCGCCGACGCCAACGCGCTGGAGTTTGCGACCGTCCTGGCTCCCGGCATGCAGCCCGAACGCAGCAAAGCGATGACCGAGGTGCTCAACGCGTGCTTCGACGAGCACAATGCCGGGCCGCCGGAGCAACGTGGCCGCAAGCGCCTGGGACCCAACATGAGTTTGCGCGAGCAGCCCAAATGGAAACTGCACGTCTGGCAGTTGGAAGGCAAGCCGGAAACCTGGGATGGCCAGCTCTCCAACTACGCGCGGCGGCAGCCGGTATTCGCCCTGATCGGTGGGCTGGGCGGTGGCCAATGGGCACCCGTCCATGAGTTCTGCGAGCGCAGCGCCCTGCCCTGCCTGTTTCCCCACGTGGAGGCACCGGTTGCGGCCGCAACGGATTTCTACCCCTTGTACCTGAGCCGGAGTGTCCTGCTCGAAGCCGACATCGTCGGTCAGCATCTTGCGCAGGAAGGCCGCGCCGCGAAGCGCGTCATCCAGGTGCTGCGCACGGATGACGAAGGAGCCCGCGCGGGCGCAGAGGCGCTGCGCCGGAGCCTTGCGGAACACCGCATCGAGGAGCAGGAGCTGCGAATCGGCGCGGCAGCACCGCTCGATGCGCGCACCTTCGATCGGACGTCCCACGCCGACGCGGTGGTCCTGTGGTTGCGCGGCGATGACCTGAAACGTCTGGACGGGGTGAATGCCGTGCCGTCGCAGGTGTACGTTTCGGCAACTCTGGCGGACACGGACGCGGTCCCGCTCCCCGCCGCATGGAAGGCGCGCACGCTCGTTGCCTATCCTTTTGAACTCCCGCAAGATCGCGTAGCGCGCATGGCGCCGCTGCATGCGTGGCTGAAAGCGCGCGGCGTTCCGATGACCGCCGAGCGGGTCCAGGCCGACGCCTACGTTGCCTGCTCGGCGCTCGTCGCCGGAATGAACCAGGCCGCCGACCACCTCCATCGCGATTACCTGGTGGAGCGCCTCGAAGCGATCATGGAACGGGGCACAGCCACCGGCCTGTACCCGAGACTAGCCCTGGGTGCCGGGCAGCGCTTCGCGTCGAAGACCGGCTACCTGGTGCGCTTCGAACACCCGGAATCCGAGCGTCTGATGCCGGTCGGAGAACGTGTCGCTCCATAGCCCGCTCCGTCGAAGCATTTAGTATCTATTCGGCCGGCGCGAAACATCCCCCGCATCGGGGAAATTCCCCAATGTTGAGGATTTTAGGGGACTGAAACCAGGTGACACCCTGACCGGCTGGCCTGCTTCCCGTTCGCCAGACAGGAGGAACAAAATTCGGTCGCCGCGGCGGACATCTGGCTTTGCAGTCCTGCCATTGCAAAAGGCTTGGACAGGACGCGCCCGATGTCGTGCCGCTGGGCCTCGGTGCGCACGGCGACGATGGGGTGGCCCGTCATCATGACGCAGCTGCAGCAATGGTTCGCCGCGCGAATGGCCTGAAGGGCCTGAAAGCCACTCATGTCCGGCAGGTTGTAGTCCAGCAGGACCATCTCGGGCAGAAACTCGTCCGCCGTACTCACGGCGCTCTTGCCGTTGAATGCGATGCGCGCATCCCAGCCGGAACGGATGAAGTGCGCCTGCAGGTTCTGTGCGAGTATTTCTTCGTCCTCGACGATCAAGACTTTCTTGAATTGGAACACAACCGCTCCTTTATCGTTATCCGGCGCCGGGATCGCACCCCAAAGTTGGGGTGCTTGGCTGTCAGGAAAGCTTGCCATCCGTTCTGCAACTCCATACGAGCATGTCGCGTGCCACGTCATGACGCCAAAGAAAACGGGCTGCAGTCCGAAGGCTGCAGCCCGTTCAATCTGGTCAGGTATCTGGTCGGCGTGGCGGGATTCGAACTCGCGACCCCTTGCACCCCATGCAAGTGCGCTACCAGGCTGCGCTACACGCCGACAAGCCGCGGATTATAACCCGCTGGTCGGTTCTGCCGCCCCTTCAATGCGTGGCGGAAAGCAGGTCCCGTATCTCGAACAGCTCGCGCCGCACGAGCAGCAGTTTTTGCGAGAACCGGTCGCGCTCCTCGGTCGGCGCAGCCTCCTCCCAATCCTCGAACGTCGAATCCTCGACCTCGATGACTTCCACGCCCTCGAGCATCACCTCGCCGGCGCGGCGCTTGTCCCTTTCGAGCTGCACGAGTTCCTGCAGCTTGTTGCGCGCGCCGCTGATCGTGAAGCCCTGGTCGTACAGCAGATCGCGAATGCGGCGGATCATCAGCACCTCGTGGTGCTGGTAGTAGCGGCGGTTCCCGCGCCGCTTCATAGGCCGCAGCTGCGTGAACTCCTGCTCCCAATACCGTAGCACGTGGGGCTTGACGCCACACAAGTCGCTGACCTCACCGATGGTGAAATAGCGCTTGGCCGGTATGGAAGGAAGGGCTTTCTCCATTGAAATCAATGTTGTAGGAGAGAAAGCTGCTAGGTTACTCTAAGATACGTCTGGATGCAAAGCCTCTTCGCACGCAGGCGGCGAACTGTTGTTTCAGCTCACTCCTGGGCCGCGCCCTCGCCCTGGATCTGTTCCTTGAGCTTGTGACTGGCGTGAAAGGTGACAACGCGTCGGGCTTCGATCGGGATGGCCTCGCCGGTGCGGGGATTGCGCCCGGGGCGCGGCGCCTTGGTGCGGATCTGGAAGTTGCCGAAGCCGGAGATCTTCACGTCCTTGCCCTCGACCAGGCTGTCGGAAATCAGGTCGAAGAACGCGTCGATCATGTCCTTCGATTCACGCTTGTTCAAGCCGATCTGCTCGAACAGCAGTTCCGCCAGCTGCGCCTTCGTCAGCGCCGGCGTTTCCAGCGTTTCGACTGCGAAGTCCATGGTGTCTTCTTGCATTGTTGTTGCCAGCGCGGCCATATGACTA
>DATNCB010000020.1:0-3184 GCA_035571715.1 Ramlibacter sp. | reverse complement strand
AAGCGCATCAGGCAGACGTGGTCGACGGGAACGCTCCGGTTGAGCGCCGCGACCAGCTCGCTCGCGAACGACATGCCGCCGAGCGCGGCGACCACGGGTGCGAAGGCGGCAGCGAGGTTCGGCATGGGCAATTCTAGACATCCGGCGGCGTAAGGCTTGATCGTTTCCGCCAATGCTTTTGTCCCGATTGGCGATTGAGCGCCGCGCACCGCGGGCGGAGACTCCTGGGCATCGGCAACAGCCCAAGGAGTTTCCATGACAAGAATGCAGCGTCCCGTCCATGTGGTCGGCGTGGGCATGATCCCGTTCACCAAGCCCGGCGCCAGCGACCCTTACACGGTGATGGGGGCGCGCGCGGCCAAGCTGGCGCTGCAAGACGCCGGCGTCGATTACAGGCTGGTGGAGCAGGCCTATGTCGGCTACGTCTACGGCGACTCGACCGCGGGCCAGGCGGCCATCTACGGCGTCGGGCTCACCGGCATTCCGGTCTTCAACCTCAACAACAACTGCTCGACCGGATCGAGCGCGCTGTTCCTGGCGCGTCAGGCTGTGGAAAGCGGTGTGGTCGAGTGCGCGATCGCGCTGGGTTTCGAACAGATGCAGCCCGGCGCGCTCAAGGGCGCCTGGGACGACCGCCCGTCGCCCATGACTCGCTTCGCCGAGGCCATGACGGAGAAACAGGGCTACGAACCCGCGGCCCCGCGCGCCGCCCAGTTCTTCGGCGGCGCCGGCCGCGACTACATGGCGCAGTACGGCATTCGCAAGGACACCTTCGGCCGCATCTCGGTCAAGGCGCGCCAGCACGCCGCGCGCAACCCGCTGGCGGTGTTCCGCCAGACGCTGACGCTGGACGAGGTGATGGCATCGGCCCCGGTGTTCGACCCGCTGACCCGCTTCCAGTGCTGCCCGCCGACCTGCGGCGCGGCCGCCGCCATCGTCTGCTCGGCGGAATTCGCGCGCAAACACAAGCTCGACATGCAGGTGGTGATCGCGGCGCAGGCCATGACGACCGACACGCCGTCCACCTTCGACAGCAATGACATGCGCAAGGTGGTGGGCTACGACATGAGCGCCGCCGCCGCAAAGAAGGTCTACGAAGCCGCCGGCATTGGCCCCGAGGAGCTGGACGTAGTGGAACTGCACGATTGCTTCACGGCCAACGAGCTGATCACCTACGAAGCGTTGGGCCTGACACCGGAAGGCACCGCCGAACGCTTTATCCTGGACGGCGACAACACCTATGGCGGCAAGGTGGTCACCAATCCCTCCGGCGGCCTGCTCTCCAAGGGCCATCCCCTGGGTGCGACCGGACTGGCGCAATGCGCCGAGCTGGTCTGGCAACTGCGCGGGCAGGCCGACCAGCGCCAGGTCGAGGGCGCCCGGCTCGCGCTGCAGCACAACCTGGGGCTGGGCGGCGCCTGCGTTGTCACGCTCTACCAAGCCGTCTGAGGCAAGCGATGATCGACCGCCGCCACATCGGCCACACCATGCCGCCGTTTTCGGTGGAAGTGGAAAAGGGCCGCTTGCGTTTCTTCGCCAAGGCGACCGGCCAGGACGATCCGGTCTACATCGACGAGGCCAGCGCGCAAGCGGCGGGGCATCCCGGCCTGCCGGTGCCGCCCACGTTCCTGTTCTGTCTGGAGATGGAGTCGCCCAACGCCGCGGCGATCCGCGAACTGCTGGGCATGGACTATCGCAGCCTGTTGCATGGCGAAGAGGGCTTCAGCTACCACAAGATCGCGTACGCCGGCGACACGCTGACTTTCGAGCAGCGCATAGCCGACATCTACGACAAGAAGGACGGCGCGCTCGAGTTCGTGGTTCGCAAGACCCGCGTGACCAACCAGCGCCATGAGCTGGTCGCGGAACTGCGCTGCGTGACGGTGCAACGCGCAATGACAACTCAGGGGAGCGACGCCCGATGAGACCAACGCTTCCTTCCTGGGAAAGCCTCAACACCGGCGACATGCTGCCGCCGCTGGAGCTGCCGCCCATCACCCGGCTGGCGCTGGCCCTGTATTGCGGCGCCTCGGGCGACCACAACCCGATCCATGTGGACAGCGACTTCGCCCACGCCGCCGGCATGCCCGATGTGTTCGCGCACGGCATGCTCTCGGCGGCCTGGCTGGGACGCCTGCTGACGAACTGGGTGCCGCAGTCCGCCATCCGTTCGCTCGACGTGCGCTTTGTAGCCATCACCCATGTGGGCGAGCGCATCACCTGCACCGGCAAGGTCGCGGAGAAATTCGAACAAGGCGGCAAACGCTGCGTGCACCTGCAGCTGGCGACAGCCAATCAGGACGGCATGACCAAGCTGGCCGGCGAGGCGCTCGTCGCCTGGCCGTGATCCCCCGAAAGACAAAGGATTCCCCATGAACAGGAAACTCGAAGGCAAGGTGGCCCTGGTCACCGGTTCCGGCCGCGGCATCGGTCGCGAGATCGCGCTCAAGCTGGCCAGCGAAGGCGCGCGCGTCGTCGTCAACGACCTCGACGCCGAACCGGCCGCGCAATTAGTCGCCGAGATCACGGCCGCGGGCGGTGCGGCAACGGACTGCGCGGGCAGCGTGACCGATATCGGATTCGCCGACCGCTTCGTCGCCGCCGCGGTGGACACCTACGGCGGCCTGGACATCATCGTCAACAATGCCGGCTACACCTGGGACAACGTGGTGCAGAAGATGAGCGACGACCAGTGGGAAGCCATGCTGGCGGTGCATCTCACGGCGCCGTTTCGCATCCTGCGCGCCGCGTCCGGCTTCATTCGCGACGCGGCGCGCCGCGAAGCCGAGGAAGGCCGCGACGTCTTCCGCAAGGTGGTCAACATCTCCTCCACTTCCGGCGTCTATGGCAACGCGGGGCAGGCCAACTACGCGGCGGCCAAGGCCGGCATCAACGGCCTGACCAAGGCCATGGCCAAGGAGTGGGGCCGCTACAAGGTCAACGTCAACAGCGTCGCCTTCGGGCTCATCAAGACGCGGCTGACCGAAGCCGATGCCAGCGCCGGCGCCAGCATCGATATCGCGGGCCAGCAGATCCGCGTGGGCGTGAACCCACAGATCCTGAAGAACGCCGAAGCAATGATTCCGCTGGGCCGCGGCGGCACGCCCGAGGAGGCGGCCGGTGCGGTGTACCTGTTCTGCATTCCCGAGTCGAACTATGTCAGCGGCCAGGTGCTGGTGTGCGG
>DATNCB010000019.1:0-1839 GCA_035571715.1 Ramlibacter sp. | reverse complement strand
GCGTACCTGGCCTGGCATCGGCTGCCGCGCATTTGCGAAGAAACGGGCGGCGCGCTGGCGTACAAGCCGATGCTGCTCGGCGGCGTGTTCCAGGCAGCGGGCAATCAGTCGCCGATGAACATCCCGGCCAAGGGTCGCTATGTGATGGCCGACCTCGAACGCTTCGCGCGGCGCTTCGAGGTGCCGTTCAAGCATAACCCCTTCTTTCCGATCAACACACTCATGCTGATGCGCGGCACCACCGGCATGCAGATGCGCGACGGGGCACGCATGGTGCCTTACGTCGGCGCGGTGTACCGCGCAATCTGGGTCGACGGCAAGAATATGAACGATGCCGGTGTGGTGGCCGGCGTGCTGAAGCAAGCCGGCTTCGACCCCGCCGCCTTGCTCGCGATGACCAACGACCCCGAGGTCAAGGAACGCCTGAAAGCGACGACGCAGGAAGCGGTGGCGCGCGGCGTCTTCGGTGCGCCCACCTTCTTTATCGAGGGGCGCATGTACTGGGGCCAGGACCGGCTCGATTTCGTCAAGGAAGAACTGGAAGCAAACTCATGAGCAGCAGCGACATCCTGATTCACACCGAGCGCGGCGTGATGACCATGACCCTGAACCGGCTGGATCGCAAGAACTCGATCACATTGGCGATGTACAGCGCCATGGCCGACGCGTTGCTTGCTGCCGAGTCCGACGCAGCCATCCGGGTGGCGGTGGTGCAAGGGCACGAGACCGTGTTCAGCGCCGGCAACGACATCGGCGATTTCCTGCACCGACCGGCCGGCGGTATGGATGCCCCGGCGTTCCGTTTCCTGCGCGGCATCGCTACGTTCAGCAAGCCATTGCTGGCGGCGGTCTGCGGGCCGGCGGTGGGCATCGGCACCACGATGCTGTTCCATTGCGACCTGGTCTATGCCGGCGACAACGCCGCCTTCTCGATGCCCTTCGTCAACCTGGGCCTGTGTCCCGAAGCGGCATCCAGCCTGCTGGCACCGCAGATGCTGGGCTACCACCGCGCCGCCGAAGCGTTGCTGCTGGGTGAGCCTTTCATGGCGGAAGCCGCGCTCGAAGTGGGGCTGGTCAACCGCGTGGTGCCCCCGACCGAGGCCAACGGCGTCGCTCAGGCGGCGGCGCACAAGCTCGCGGTCAAACCGATCGGCTCGCTGATCGAGACCAAGCGGCTGATGAAGAAAGGCCAGCAGCAATTGGTGCTGCAGCAAATGGCCGACGAAGGTTTGATTTTTTCGCGCCTGCTGGGTGAGCCGGCCGCGAAGGAGGCTTTCGGCGCATTCATGGAGAAGCGCAAGCCGGATTTCTCGAAGCTTTGATTTGAATTCAGGAGAACAGCATGAGTCTCAAAGGCAAAACCCTCTTCATCACCGGCGCGTCGCGCGGCATCGGGCTGGCGATCGGCAAGCGCGCCGCCGCCGACGGCGCCAATGTCGTGATCGCCGCCAAGACGACCGACCCGAACCCGAAGCTGCCCGGCACGATCTACACCGCTGCCGGTGAGATCGACGCCGCCGGAGGCCAGGCCCTGCCGCTGGCGGTGGACATTCGCGACGAGGAGGCCGTGCTCGCGGCCGTGGCCAAAGCGGTGTCCGCATTCGGCGGCATCGACATCCTGGTCAACAACGCCAGCGCGATCAGCATGACCGACACCGAGCACACGCCGATGAAGCGCTATGACCTGATGAACGGCATCAACGCGCGCGGCACCTACCTGTGCACCCAGGCCTGCCTGCCCGAGTTGAAGAAGTCGGCCGCCGCCGGTCGCAGCCCGCATGTGCTCAACATGTCGCCGCCGCTGTCGATGAAGCAGCACTGGTTCGCGCCGCACACGGC
>DATNCB010000018.1:0-4366 GCA_035571715.1 Ramlibacter sp. | reverse complement strand
TGCGCACGAAAGCACGGACTTTGACGCGCTGCAGCCGCTTTTCGTGGCGCACACGGTACGCGACTTGCATGCATGGCTGCTGGAAAACGCCTGAATGCATTCATGCACGAAGCGATCCCTCTTTGCGATTCAGCCGACCTGCTCGACGGCGGCGACGCCGTGCCTTTCGATGTGGTCTTCGAGGGCCACACATGCCGGGCTTTTGCGATCCGATTCGAAGGGCAAGTACATGCCTACCTCAACCGCTGCGCCCATGTGGCGATGGAGCTCGATTGGCTACCCAATCGCTTCTTCGACGAAACGGGCCGCTGGCTGATATGCGGCACCCATGGCGCGGTCTACCGGCCCGACACGGGGGACTGCGCAGGCGGGCCCTGCCGTGGCGCACTGGTGAAGATCACATTGAGCGAACAGGACGGCATGGTGCACTGGCATACTGGCTACAACCTCAAACCTGTCGAGTTCTAGTGTCCTGTCTCTCAAATAGCTTGCATCTCGCTGCCCCGCATCGGGGCGCAGGCAAGGCGCGGGCGCAGGCCAATACTGGACGTATTGGCCTGGGGCCGCAACGCGGCATGCGCCCCGATGCGGGGCAGCCCGAAGGGTTCGGCCCCTGCGGCGCCCTCGCCCACCGACCGCAGGGGATCAAGACGTCCAGTATTGACCCCCTGCGGTCAGTGGCCGATCATCACCGCATGAACTCGAACGAGATGTAAGCTATTTGAGAGACAGAACACCACATGAACGAAACGCAACCACCGGAATACCCGGGCTCCGAAACCCCGCCACCCCCGGCAAACGCGCAGCCGGCGCAGTCCAGTCCCCGCATCGAAGCCGACCGTGATGCGAGCGCGCCCGGCTGGGACCGGGTCACGTTCGAAAAGCTGATGTTCGCGACGCTGGAAGAGCAGCGCACGGCGCGGCGCTGGCGCAGTTTCATCCGCCTGGCCTGGCTGGCATTTTTTGTTTTCCTGCTTTGGGCGCTGATGCATCGCGGCACCCCCAGCACGGACAAATCCTCGCCGCATACGGCGGTCATCGAAATCAAGGGCGAAATCGCTTCGGGTGGAGACGCCAGCGCCGAAAACGTCGTCGCCGCGATGCGATCTGCCTTCGAGGACGGCGGCGCCCAGGGCTTGGTGCTGCTGATCAATTCACCGGGCGGCAGCCCGGTGCAGGCCGGCATCATTAACGACGAGATCAAGCGGCTGCGAACCAAATACAAGAAGCCGATTTATGCGGTGGTGGAGGAGTCCTGCGCCTCGGCGGCCTACTACATCGCGGCTGCCACCGATCGGATCTTCGTCGACAAGGCCAGTATCGTCGGCAGCATTGGCGTGCTGATGGATGGCTTCGGCTTCACCGGACTCATGGACAAGCTCGGGGTCGAGCGCCGGCTCATGACCGCCGGCGAAAACAAGGGTTTCCTGGATCCCTTCAGTCCGCAGACCGAAAAGCAACGTGTCTTCGCGCAGGCGATGCTCGATCAGGTGCATCGGCAGTTCATCGATGCCGTGAAGGCCGGCCGCGGCAAGCGGCTCAAGGACGTGCCGGAATTATTCAGCGGTTTGTTCTGGACCGGACAGCAGTCGGTCGAGCTGGGACTGGCCGATCAGTTGGGTAACCTGGACTTCGTCGCGCGTGAAATCATCAAGGCCGAAGAACTGGTGGACTACACGCGGCGCGAAAACGTGGCCGAGCGCCTGGCCAAGAAATTCGGTGCGGCTATGGGCGAAGGCGCGATGCACGCGCTGAAGGCGGTGCCGGCGCTTCGCTGACTTAGCGGCCGATTGCGAACACGGCCGGCGTATCGGTTTTCACGGGCGCGCTCTGCTGCCGCCAGCGCCCGACCAGCTGACTGCGGGTCAGTGCATCCGGCAGCGTGAGGCCGCTGCCCACCGCCAGGCGCGTCGAGGGCTGCAAGGTCCTGGTCAAGGCATCCCACAGTGCGGCGTTGCGATAGGGTGTCTCGATGAAGAGCTGGGCCTGCCCGCTTTTTAGTGCCAGCGATTCGAGCTCGCGTATGCGCTGGGTCCGCTGCGCGGCATCCTGCGGCAGGTAGCCCACGAACGCGAAGCTCTGCCCGTTCAAACCGCTGGCGGCCAATGCCAGCAGCAGCGAAACAGGGCCGACCAGGGGCACCACCTGCATCCCCAGGTCATGGGCGGCTCGCACCACCGATGAGCCTGGATCGGCGATTGCCGGCATGCCGGACTCGCTGATCAGGCCGATGTCGTGGCCCTCCTGCGCCGGTGCCAGCAAGGATGTGGCATCAAAGGCCCCATCGTGGTCGCCTTTCTTATGCACCTCGCGCGGTAGCTCGACGATCTGCTGCTCCTGCAACGGCAAGCCGAGCGGATGCAACTGGCCAATTCGCTTGAGGTAGGCGCGCATCGATTTGGCGTTCTCGCAAATCCAGTGCGTCAGCACTGCAGCGGCTGCCAGGGTGCCGGCCGGCATCACGTCAGTCAGTGGTGCTTGCACCGCACAACCGAAATCCAGCGGCGCGGGGACAAGGTAGAGCTTGCCCGAGGGCCGGGCCATCACAGCACCTTCACACCTGCCGCGCGGATCATCCGGCAGGTGCGAATCAGGGGCAGCCCAACCAGGGCCGTCGGATCATCGCTGTCGATCGCATCGAGCAGGGCAATGCCGAGGCCTTCGCTGCGGGCGCTGCCAGCGCAGTCGTACGGCCGCTCGGCCAACAGATAGGATTCGATTTCAGCATCGCTGAGATCGCGGAAGGTCACCCTGACCGGCGCCACGTCAAGTTGCTCGAAACCGGTCGCCGCGCACACGACCGCCACGGCGGTATGGAACACGACGACCTGGCCGCGCATCCGCCGCAGCTGGGTCACCGCCTTTTCGTGCGTGAGCGGCTTGCCCAGGGACTCACCGGCAAGGTCAGCAACTTGATCCGACCCGATGACGACGGCCTCGGGAAACTGCGCCGCCACCGCGCGGGCCTTGGCTAAGGCGAGGCGGCGTGCCAGCTCGAGCGGGGACTCGTCGGCTCCGGGAGTTTCGTCGACCTGGGGTATGGCGGTCTGGAACGGCAGGTTCAATCGCGACAGCAGGTCGCGCCGGTAGCGCGAGGTCGAGCCCAGCACCAGCGGGCGGTATTCAGCAGGAAGCGGAGTCTCGGACATGGCCCGATTCTCTTACACTGGCCCAATGAGCAAGGACTTTCAGGCGCGGCGTCTGGACGTGAGGAGCTTCGCTGAAGCAGGCGCAGCGGTCAGCGGCCGGGAGCCGGTGCAGCAGCACCATCGTCTGATGGCCGAAACCCAGGAGCGCGGCGCCGCATCGCCGGTCGCCTGGTCGGCCCGCGGTGAACTGCGCAATCCGCGCCACCTGCATCCGGAAATCTGGCTGCACCTGAAAGCGCAGGTCGTGCTGGCGTTGACTTGCCAGCGCTGCCTGAGCCCCGTGGATGTGCCCATTTCGGTGGAGCGCTCCTTCCGCTTTGCCGCCGACGAGGACATGGCGGCGGCGCAGGACGAGCAGTCCGAAGAGGACGTCCTCGCCCTGAGCCGCGATTTCGATCTGGTCGAACTGGTCGAGGACGAACTGCTGATGGAATTGCCGTTGGCGCCGCGCCACGAAAGTTGCCCCGTACTGGTGAAACTGACGGTCATGGACGAGGGGTTCAATACGACCGCGGCGCAGCACGAGAACCCCTTTGCGATCCTGGAGAAGTTCAAGCCGGGCAAAACCAGGTAATTCCCTGGCAAATCAACCAGTTGGGCTATAATCGTTGGCTTCGCGCTCCAGGCGTTTCAGCCTCGCGGGCGCTTATCCACCAAACCCAATCGCTTTGCGCCTCGCGCCAAGCTCGAATTCAGGAGTCCCCTCATGGCCGTCCAGCAGAACAAGAAATCGCCGTCCAAGCGCGGCATGCATCGCTCGCACAACGCGCTCGTCACACCGGGCATCGCCGTGGAACCCACTACCGGCGAAACCCACCTGCGCCATCACATCAGTCCGACTGGTTTCTACCGCGGGCGCAAGGTGCTCAAGACCAAGAACGAAGCCTGACCCGGTTATTCGGCGTCGCGGGCCCGGCTGCGCAGGCGCAGTGCGGGCCTTTGTTTTTTGTCAGCCTGCGCGCGCCCGCCTGGCGGTTGAATGACCGGAATTCGTTCTACATTTGAGGCCATGACTACTCTGGCCGTCGACTGCATGGGGGGTGACCACGGTCCCCATGTCACGCTCGCTGCCTGCGGGAATTTCCTGGAACACCATCCCGATGCGCAGCTGCTGCTCGTGGGGATGCCGGACAGCCTGCGCGCCTTCAGCCACCCGCGCGGGCGCGTGGTGCCGGCGTCGGAGGTGGTGGCCATGCACGACGCCGTCGAAGTGGCGC
>DATNCB010000017.1:0-8689 GCA_035571715.1 Ramlibacter sp. | reverse complement strand
TTATGCCAAGGCGCAAGCCAACTGCGTCGCCTGCCATTCCGCGGAGTACCTGCTGTACCAGCCTCCGACCGCGGCCCGTCCTTACTGGGATGCGATGGTCAAGCGTATGAAGGCGGTGTTCAAGGCGCCGATCGACGACGCGGACATGCCGCTCATCGTGGATTACCTGGCCAAGACCTACGGGAATGAGCAGCCCAAGTGAGCGGGCGGCTACTGGGGTGCGCGAGTGCTAAACGTTGCCCTTACGAGTGACGGCGGCCCGGCTTGCGCGGCGCTCTGGGCGCCGGCTCATCCTCGGGTGGCGATGGGGGCGGCGGCTGCATTCGGGCTCTTTTAAGCATTTCGTCGAGCGCGCTCTTCGCGCCTTGCCCACTCCTGCCAGTGCCTTTGCCGCTTCGCCCCTGCCGGCTTTGGTTGGCTTCGCGCATGATATTTCTGTTGAATGGTTCGGCCGCAAGATAAGCGAATCTGCGCAAATCAGCGGAAGCAGCGCGGTAGGCGCTTGAAGTCGCTGCCACGAGGTTCGGTTCTGCGATCACCACCGTGCAGTCCTCGCCAACTCGTGCTTAGCGCGCAGCGTCTCTGTTCATCTCTCAGTGGAGGATGCAAGGCCGCACCGCCGGGACCGCCAGTTCCCGGCCGACCATGGCGCGGGCATACAGATAGTTGTTGCGCGCTCCGTCGCTCAGCTGGTTCAGATCGACGAGACCCTTCGGGTCGCAAGGAAATGAATAGCCGCGCCCGCTGTTGAACAAGGATTGGAAGCGCAACTCGAACTGTGTCATTCTGGAATCGTTCATCTCGTTCTCCTTCGTGCGGTGAGGCACATACCAGGCATCGAGCATCAACCGTGCCAGCAATACGCAGCCAGGTGCGGCAATGGATTCACGCAGCAGAATCAGGGGAAAACCCGTGGAGGAAGCCAGTTTTCCTGGGGCAAAACCGGTGGAGGAGCCCCGTTTCCCTGGCGCAGGCTATGGTGAACCCCCGGGGGTGGGGCAAATCCCCCAGAACGCGTTCAAGTTCCTTGCGTTGCGCAAGCAGCATCGCGGACGGATGCAGCCCCGCTACCGCGAGACCGCCCTAATTTGCCGGGGGATTGGGCAAGAATGCCGCAGCCGTTTCAGCCGCCGCGGCCGTCAGCTGGTTTTCCAGGCCCGCCATGGGAAATGGCTTGCACAGGATGCGTTCCACACCGTAGCGCCGAGCGTCGTCAGCGACCGTTTCGGTGGGGTGGCCCGTCATCAGGACGCAGCCGCAGCAGCGATTTCCGGCCCGAATGGCGTCCAGCACCTGGAATCCGTTCATGTCGGGCAGGTGATAGTCAAGCAGGATCACTTCGGGCAGGAACTCGTCGGCCGCGATCACGGCCAGCTTGCCGTTGCAGGCGACACGGGCATCCCAGCCGCAACGCTCGAAGTGCGTCTGCAGGTTCGCTGCAAATACTTCTTCGTCGTCGATGATCAGCACCTTCTTGCCCCGGCCCGCAGGAATCTGTGCGCCCTGCTTGTCATCGGACTGCTGCATCGCATCTCCTACGAATTGAACGGAAGGGCTTCCGCCGGAGATGAACACCGAAACGACGAGTTTTATTCCCGACAGCTCAGAGAACTTCGGCCTAAGCGGCCTCGCGTACTCATCCGTCAGCAGTTTGCTGCGACACGCGCCTCGCCGACCCCGGCCGCTGCGCGCGGTTACGCTTGGGCTTCAGCGTCGTACGTACCCTGGCGTGAATACGTTGTGCGCCGGAAGGATCTGCACCTTCGGCTCGCCCTTGATGCCCGCCTGCTGCACTCCGGGCATCAGGCGCTGTTCGACAAAAGCCTGGAAGTCCTCCGCCCGTTCCCAGACGTCGGTTACGTGAAGCCCGTCGTCGGTAAACGCGGCAACATGAAACAGGCCGCCCTTGGGCGCATTCCCTTCGAAGTTCACGATCTTTCGTACGGCGTCGTACTGCTCGCGCGTTACGCCGTTCCACTGCATCATCATCATCACTGGCATAGTGGCCTCCGTTGGGTTGGGTTCGAGGGATCCGGTCCCTCGCAAGCCTGTACGCAAGGGCACGTGCTTCGGATGCAGCGATCACATGACCCGCGTGTTACGGAATCGAGACGTTGTAATAGACTGAGCTCGTCCCAGGAGCACCTCCTTATGGCAGAGAAGAAGAGACCCGAGCCAAAAATCATCCGGCCGGATGACATCGATCCGCATCACGGCTGGGATCGGCCACTGCAGGCGCCGGGCCACATGCAGGTCGACTTCGAGGAGCGTGTCAATTTCCGTCGGCTGCACGACTACCGGCTGGCCCGCACCCGGGCGGCACTGGCGCACTCGGGGCTGGGCGCGCTGCTGTGCTTCGACCAGCACAACATCCGCTACACCACCAGCACCGTGATCGGCGAATGGGCGCGCGACAAGTTGACGCGCTACTCCCTGCTCACCGGCAACGGCGACCCCTACGTCTGGGATTTCGGCTCGGCCGCCAAGCACCATCGCCTCTACTCGCCGTGGCTGTGCCAGGACCACTGCAAGGCCGGGTTGCTGGGCCTGCGCGGCGCGGTAGGGGGCGACGGCAAGCTGTTTCGCAGCGCCGCCCGCGAGATCAAGGCATTGCTCGATGCCGAGGGCGTGGGCGACATGCCGCTCGGGGTGGACGTCGTCGAGGTGCCGATGATGCTGGAGCTGCAAAAGCTCGGCATCGACGTGCGCGACGCGCAGCAGACCATGCTGCAGGCGCGCGAGGTCAAGAGCATCGACGAGTTGATGCTGCTCAATATGGCCGCCGCCATGGTCGACGGCGTCTACCACGACATCGCCGCAGCGCTGAAGCCGGGCGCCCGGGAGTGCGACATCGTGGCGATCGCGACGCTGCGGCTGTACCAGATGGGGTCGGACTGCGTCGAAGCCATCAACGCCATTTCGGGCGAGCGCTGCAGTCCGCACCCGCACAACTTCACCGACCGCATCATCCGCCCGGGCGATCAGGCGTTCTTCGACGTCATTCACTCGTACATGGGCTACAAGACTTGTTACTACCGCACCTTCAGCGTGGGCCGGGCGACCGCACCGCAAATTGATGCCTACCGCAAGGCCCGCGAGTGGATGGACCGCGCAATCGAGCTGCTCAAGCCCGGCGTCGCGTCCGATGTCGTGGCGGCGTCGTTTCCCACTTCGCAGGAAATCGGCTTCGCCACCGAGATGGACGCCTTCGGGCTTAACTTCTGCCATGGCCTGGGTCTCGGCCTGCATGAGCGGCCGCTGATATCACGCCTCAGTTCGCTGGAGGAGCCGATCGAACTCAAGGTGGGGATGGTTTTCGCCGTCGAAACTTACTGCCCGGCCAGCGACGGGGTCTCGGCTGCACGGATCGAAGAGGAAGTGATCCTGACGCCGACCGGGCCCAAGGTCATCTCGCTTTATCCGGCCCAGGAACTGCCGATCGCCAACCCCTATTAGTGATCATTGCTGAAAGCACGCATGTCAAACGCGCACTCGAAAGTTGGTTGGATCGGCATCGGCCGCATGGGCTACGCGATGGCGCAGCGGCTGGCCAAGGGCGGCGCCGATCTCACGGTCTGGAATCGCACCCGCGCGAAGGCGCAGCCGTTGGCTGCCGCCGGCGCGAAAGTCGCCGACCGGCTGGTCGACCTCGCGTCTTGCGACGTGGTGTTCGTGATGGTGTCGACCCTGGACGACGTGGCCGAAGTACTCACCGGGCCCAACGGCCTGCTGTCGGGACGCGAGGCGCCGAAGCTGGTCATCGAGTGCTCTTCGATCTCGCTGGAAGGATCGGCGCAGTTGCGTGCGCAACTCGCCTCGCGCGACGTCCAGATGCTGGCGGCGCCGGTCTCCGGCAATGCCAAGGTCATCAAGGCCGGCCGCCTGTCATTCGTCTGCTCCGGGCCGCGCCCGGCGTTCGATGACGCGCTGCCGTTGCTGCGCCTGATCGCACCGTCCGCGAGCTATGTCGGCGAAGGCGAGCTGTCGCGCATCGTGAAGATCTGCCACAACGTGTTCCTCGGCGTCGTCACCCAATCGCTGGCCGAAATCACGGTGCTGGCGCAGAAGGCCGGCGTGCCGCGGCACGCGTTCCTCGAGTTCATGAACCAGAGCGTGATGGGCTCGACCTTCTCGCGGTACAAGACGCCCGCGCTGGTCAACCTCGACTTCAAGGTGACGTTCACGCCCAAGCTGCTGCGCAAGGACCTCGATCTCGGGCTGGATGCGGCCAGAAAATTGGACGTGCCGATGCCGCTGTGCTCGATCACGCGCGATCAGGTGCAAGCGTTGATCGGCCATGGCATGGACGACGAGGACTTCGCGAAACTGATCGTGCTGCAGGCGCTGGCCTCCGGCTTGACGCTGTCCCCGGAAAATGTTCCGGTCAGCGATGGCCTGGACTAGGGCTGTTCGTACCGGCGCAACTCTTACCAGGAGCTACCATGATGATGCGGTTATGGCGATGGATCGGCATCCTTGCAACCGGTGTACTGTGGACGTCGCTGGTCTTGGCCCAGGGCTATCCCAACAAGCCCGTCAAGATCGTCGTGCCGTTCACGCCCGGCAGCGCAACCGACATCCTGGCGCGCACCGTTGGGCAGAAGCTTTCGGAGATGTGGGCGCAGCCGGTGTTTGTCGAGAATCGGGCCGGCGCCGGTGGGACGATCGGTGCCGGTGTCGTGGCCAAGTCCCCGCCGGACGGCCTCACGCTGATGGTCCATTCGTCGGCGCAGGTTGTGAATGCCTTCATCTATCCGGCACTGCCCTATGACACCGTGAAGGATTTTGTCCAGGTCGCACCGCTGGGGGGTCAGCCCAACGTCCTGGTCGTCTCGCCGTCCACCGGATACAAGACGACCGCCGACCTGATCGCTGCAGCAACGAAGAAGCCGGGCGGCCTGAACTTCGCGTCGGCGGGCATCGGCAGCGGCACGCATATCAACGCCGAGAAGTTCAATCTTCTCGCGGGAATCAACGCGCTTCATATTCCCTACAAGGGCACCCCGGAGGCGTTGACTGAAACCATGACCGGGCGCGTCACTTACTTTTTCTCGCCGATCTCGGCGGCCCTGTCGCACATACGTGAAGGCAAACTGGTGGCACTGGGCGTCAGTTCGGCCAAGCGCTCGAGTTTGCTGCCGAACGTGCCGACGATCGCCGAGTCCGGGCTGCAAGGCTTTGATTACAACCTGTGGGTCGGCATCTTCGCACCCGCCGGCGTGCCCGCCGACGTCGTCGAGAAGATCAACCGGGACGTCAATCGAGTCCTGCGCGAGCCGGACGTCCGCGAACGGATGACGGCACTGGGCGCCGAGGCGATGCAGATGACGCCTGCCGAGTTCGACAAGTTCGTGCGCATCGAGATGGACGACGCCGCGAAGGTGGTGAAGGCGGCCGGCATCAAGGTGCAGTGATGGCACACGCGATCAGCGCTGTCGCCTTCTCTGCCAGGAAACGAGTGCAAGCGAGATAACGGCAATCAGCAGGGCGAGCGCCGCGATCTGGATCCCGGCACGTCTTCCCGGCTGCTCGAAGTTCTCGTCCCACCAGGTGCGGCCGGCTTCTCCGGGCGCGGGCAAGGCGAACGCGACGATCGCATCTCCCGTCTTGGCGCCGGCCTCCCCGTGGCCACCGGCTGCGATGACGACGAATTGGCGCCCCTTCCACACATAGGTCATGGGGGTGGCCATGCCCGCGGCGGGGAGCCGTCCGCGCCAGAGTTCCGCACCGCTTTTCGCGTCGAATGCGCGCAGGTAGCGATCCATCGCGGCGCCGATGAAGACCAGCCCACCGGCAGTCGCGACGGGCCCGCCGAAATTTGGCGTGCCGGTGTTGAGCGCAATGCCGAGCGGCATGATCTCTTCGGTGGTGCCCAGCGGTTTCTCCCACAGCAGCCGGCGGCTCTTCAGATCGAGCGCGGCAAGCGTCCCCCAGGGCGGCGGGTTGCACGGCGCACCGAACGGCGACAGCACCACTTCCCGCAGCATGCCGAACGGCGTGCCCTCCTGGGGACTGACCTCCTTGCCGGCGCTGCGGGCCTTGAAGTCGGGGTAATCCGGGCGCGGAATGAGCCGCACCGCATGCGCGGCCCGCGACGTGTTGATGTACACCACGCCGGCTGGGTCGATGGCGCCGCCGCCCCAGTTCGCCCCTCCGCCCGTGAACGGGAAGACGAGCGTGCCCTGCAGCGACGGCGGCGTGTACAGCCCTTCATTGCGCAAGCCCGCGATCCGATCGCGACACGCCGATCGGTCGAAGAAAGTGAAGCCGAATGCATCCTCCTGCCGCAGCTCCGATGGGACCAGCGGCGGCATGTCGACGGGAAACGTTTGCGTCGGCGACAGCTGCTCGCCCTGCGCGCCGCCCTGCGGCACCGGGCGCTCTTCGACCGGGTAGACCGGCTGGCCGGTGTCGCGGTCCAGGACGAAGACGAAGCCCTGCTTGGTCGCCTGCACCACGACGTCGCGCGGCTTGCCGTCGATCGGCAGCGTCGCGAGCGTCGGCTGCGCCGGAACGTCATAGTCCCAGACGTCGTGCTTGACGATCTGGAAAGCCCACGCCAGCGAGCCATCGCCGGCATGGAGCGCGACGACGGAGTCGGCGTTGCGGTTGGCGCCCGGGCGCGAGCCGCCGAAGAAGTCGGGGCTCGGGCTCGACGTCGGCAAAAACACCAGGTTGCGCTTCTCGTCGACCGACATCGGCGCCCACACGTTGGCGGCACCGGCAGCGATCCCGGGCTCGAGCGGCTCCCATTGCCAGCGCGGCGCGCCAGTGCGGGCATCGAACGCGCGCACGCGCCCCGACGGCGCACGCACGCGCACGTTGTCACCGATGGCCGAGCCAACGACGACGACGTCGCCCACGACCACCGGCGCCGAGGACACCTGCAGCTCGCCCGGCCAGGCCAGCTTGCCCACATCCAGGCTGGTCTGGCCCTGCCGGCCGAAGCCCGGACACGGTTGCCCCGTGCCGGCGTCGAGGGCGATCAGGCGGCTATCGACCGTCGCGCTGAGGATGCGCAGCGCGCACATGGCACCGGCGCTCGCCTGAGGATCGCGCCACTGCGCGACGCCGCGGCAGTTGAAGCGATTGGCCGGCCGGATATCGGTTGCCACCTGCGGGTCGAAGCGCCAAGCCTGGGTGCCAGTGCCGGGATCCAGAGCGATCACCTCGTTGAACGATGAGCAGAACACGAGCTTGCCGCCTGCCAGGATCGGCGTCGTCTGAAACTTGATGCGCCGCATGACCGCGGGTGGGCGCCGGGCCAGGTCGCCCGTGCGAAAGATCCACTGCTGGCGGATACCGGTGACGTTATCGGCGCTGATCAGCGCCGCTGCGCTGTAGCGCAGGCCGCCGGCGTCGTTGCCATAGTGGCTCCAGCCGATGGTTTCGTCCGCCGCGAAAGCGCCGGTAACAGCAAGGAGAAGCAGCAGGACAATTTTTCGAGCGGCGTCTTTCAACAGGACGGATGGCATCGGCAGCCTTCAATGAGCAGAGAATGCCATTTTGGGAGCAGCAGCCCACCAGCGGGGTGATGGTGCGACGGAATGCCCTGTCCGGTTCGCGAAACGCCGTGCCCATGGCGCGAACGCCGCTTTAGCCGCCGCGCGACGGCGCCAAGGTAAAGCGAAACACCGCGCCCTCGCCCGGCCGCGACTGCGCCCATATCTTCCCGCCGTGACGGGTCACCACGCGATGCACGATGCTCAGCCCGATCCCCGTGCCCTCGAACTCCTGTCGCGAGTGCATCCGCTGGAAGGGCTTGAACATCTTGTTGGCCGCGTACTCCATGTCGAAGCCGGCCCCGTTGTCGCGCACGAAGAAGACTTCGTCGCTCTCGCCCCCTTCCCTGCCGACTTCCACGGCGGGTTCACCGACGCGGGACGTGAACTTGTACGCATTGCCAAGCAGGTTGTCCAGCGCCAGGCGCAGCAACTGCGGGTCGGCCGAGACTTGCACGTCCGGCTGCACGGTCAGGCGCACGTTGCTCCCGTGCGAGTTTCGCAGCTGAAGCGCCGCGTCGTTCGCGATGCCGCTGAGGTCGCACGTGCGGCGATGCACCCCGAGCTGGGAGATCTGCGCCAGGCTGAGAAGATCTTCAATGATCTGGTCCATGCGTTGAGCTGCGGCGACCGAGCGCTTCAGCAGGGACAGTGACGATTCGGACAGGACGGCGCCCTGGTCTCGCAACACCTTGCCGACAAATCCGGTGATGGTGCTCACGGGCGCCCTCAAATCGTGCGATACGGAGTGGCTGAACATCTGGAGTTCATCGTTGGCACGCTCCAGCTCGCCTGTTCGCGCGTGCAGGCTGGCGATAAGGCGCCGCCGCTCGGTGTCGTCCCTGGCAATCCAGTACATCTCCCGGCGAACGTCGGACCATACGCCCGACCAGATGACGGAGCCGCGCGATCCATCCTTGCGCAGGGACTGAGCCGCCAGGCTATGGGTGGGCGTGCCGTCGCGCACCTTCTTGATCTCGGCCATCGCCGCATCGCGGTATTCCGCCGGAACGAATTCCAGCACCGATCGTCCTTGCATTTCTTCCGGCGCGAATCCCCACAGGCGTTCGCACGCGCGGCCCACGCGCGCGAAACGCATCTGCGAGTCCATCACGCAGATCGCGTCCATCGACTGGTCGAAGATGTGGGTCAGTTCCTCGGCCAGGAAGCGCTGTTGCTGCTCACTG
>DATNCB010000016.1:0-1322 GCA_035571715.1 Ramlibacter sp. | reverse complement strand
GCTTTCGCTGCGATGAGCGAAGCCTTGAATTCTCGCAGGTTTTGGTAAGGCCTGTCAACTCCGAAGGTTTCTGCCGGCTGGCTTTCGCCCTGTTCAGCAGAGCCCTGAATTCTATACCAGGATTTGACCCCTGGCCAGCATTGGGCCCCTCTTTTTCCTGCCTTGCCGTCTTTTCCCGCTTGCGGCGCCTTGTTCAGCAGAGCCTGCGACTATAGCACGCCCGCCGGGATGCTCCTCTCATCCTCAGGCTCATCGCATACCTGGCCTTCGAAATCGCTTGATCGACGGCCCGCGCACTGGCCGGCGGGATAATCGCCGCCTTCATGGCCCTCATTACCCTTCTCAATGCGCAGCTGGCGTTCGGCCATGTGCCTCTGCTGGATCACACGGATTTTTCGCTGGAGGCGGGCGAGCGGGTCGGCCTGATCGGGCGCAACGGCGCCGGCAAATCCTCGCTCCTGAAGATCCTCGCCGGCCAGGAAAAGGTCGACGACGGCACCTTGCAGCTGCAGCAAGGCCTGCGCATCGCCCATGTGGCGCAAGAGCCCGCGCTCGACTCCGGCGCCACCGTGTTCGAGGCCACCCGCGCCAGCGTGGCCGATGTGATCGCGCTGATCGACCAGTACACCCACGGCCATGGCGACCTCGACACGTTGCAAGGCGAGATCGAGGCCAAGGACGGCTGGAACTGGGAGCAGCGGGTCGAGGAGACATTGCAGCGCCTGCACCTGGACAAGAGCGCGGTGATCGGCACGCTTTCGGGCGGAACGAAAAAGCGCGTGGCGCTGGGCCAGGCGCTGGTGCGGCGCCCGGACGTGCTGCTGCTGGATGAGCCGACCAACCACCTGGACCTGGACTCCATCGAATGGCTGGAAAACCTGTTGATCGACTTCAAGGGCAGTGTCGTCACGATCACGCATGACCGCGTCTTCCTCGATCGGGTGTCCACCCGCATTGTCGAGCTGGATCGCGGCCGGCTGCTCTCCTATCCCGGCAACTTCACCCAGTACCAGCTGCAAAAAGAAGAACAGCTGACCCAGGAAGCCGTCATCAGCGCCAGGGCCGACAAGCTGTTGGCGCAAGAGGAAGTCTGGATCCGCAAGGGCGTCGAGGCCAGGCGTACCCGCGCCCAGGGCCGCATCACCCGGCTGGAAAGACTGCGCGCGCGCCGTGCGGCAAGACGCGAGGCGCTGGGCAGCGTCAAGCTCGACGTCGCTTCCGGACTGCCCAGCGGCAAGATCGTGGCCGAACTCACGCGTGTGAGCAAATCGTTCGGCGACAAGACCGTGGTGCGCGATTTCACTGCGACCATCCTGCGTGGC
>DATNCB010000015.1:0-1940 GCA_035571715.1 Ramlibacter sp. | reverse complement strand
GAGATAGAGGCTCTTTATGCCGGGCACTGACGGGACTAAACCCACTCTGCTGATAGCCCACCGCGGGGCCTCGCACGAGGCGCCGGAGAACACGCTGGCCGCCTTCCGCCTGGCCTGGGAGCAGGGGGCCGACGGCATCGAAGCGGATTTCCGTCTGACAAAGGATGGCCGGGTAGTCTGTCTGCATGATGCCACCACCTGGCGCACAGCCAAGTTTGACATGCGTGCATCCGAAGCCTTGTTCGACGAATTGAAGCAGCTCGATGTCGGCAGATGGAAGGGAGCCGACTGGCAGGGCGAACGAATCCCGTCACTTGAGGAGGTGCTGGACCAGCTGCCGGTTGGCAAAAAACTCTTCATCGAGCTGAAGAGCGGCCCTGAGATAATAGAGCCAATGCTGAGGATTCTGACCGCAAGCGGCGTCCCGGTCGAGCAGCTGAGACTGCTCGCCTTCGATCCACAGCTGGTCGCCATTTTGAAGGAGCGGCTTCCGGGCATTCGGGTCTGCCTGAACGCCGATTATCGTTGGAGCTTGCGCAGACTTGCCTGGAGCCCGTCCCGTGAAGAAATTCAGGAAACACTGGATCGAATCGCAGCCGATGGTCTTTCCAGCCGGGCTTACCCCCGGCTGGACGCCCAGTTCGTAGCCGATCTGCACAGTAGCGGTAAAGAGGTCCACGTCTGGACCGTGGACTCTGCCCGCAGTGCCGGCCATTACCGAAGCATGGGGGTCGATTCGATCATGACCAACCGCCCCGGCTGGCTGAGAAGCCGGCTGATGTCGAAAGGGGCTGAAGGTGTGAACCAATGAAACGCCACGAACTGCTTCAGCAGCTGGACGATCCCGGGCAGCTGTGGGACATGATCGTCATCGGCGGCGGGGCAACCGGTCTAGGTACCGCCGTGGATGCTGCTGCGCGCGGCTACCGGACCCTGCTGCTGGAACAGCGGGATTTCGCCTCAGGCACTTCCAGCCGTAGCACCAAGTTGATCCACGGTGGCCTACGCTACCTGCAGCTGGGAAACCTGGCGCTGGTACGGGAGTCGCTCCACGAACGGGGGCTGCTGATGCGAAATGCGCCGCACCTCGTGCATAACCTCTCCTTCATAGTCCCGCTCTATGACTGGTGGGAAGGGCCGTTCTACGGAGCCGGCCTCAAGCTCTACGACCTTCTGGCCGGGCGACTCGGCCTGGGACCGTCGCGGCGACTGGACCGCAATGAGACTTTGGACCTGCTCCCTACCATCGAGCCGAACGGCCTGCGCGGGGGCATCATCTACCACGACGGACAGTTCGACGACGCCCGCCTTGCGCTTTGCCTGGCTCGCACTCTGGAAGACCTGGGCGGCGCGCCGCTCAACTACCTGGAAGCCACTTCTATCGAAAAATCTGCGGGGCGGATCGCCGGCGTAATTGCGCGGGACCTTGAGAGCGGAAAAGAATACCACCTGCATGCCAGAGTGGTAATCAACGCTACAGGCGTCTACAGCGACGCGATCCGGCGTCTTGACGACCCGGCGATTGGCAGCATCATCGCCCCCAGCCAGGGGACCCATCTGGTGCTGGAACGGTCGTTCCTGGGCAGCGAGAGCGCCATTATGGTTCCGCATACCGACGACGGCCGGGTGCTGTTCGCTGTGCCATGGTATGGCCGGGTATTGATCGGCACCACCGACACGCCGGTGACGACTGTTTTACCGGAGCCGCGCCCGCTGGCGGAAGAGATTGATTTCCTCCTGACACATGCCGCCCGCTATCTGACCAGGCACCCCCGGCGAAGCGACATTCTGAGCGTATTTGCCGGCCTGAGACCTCTGGTGCGGGACAGCGGGCACGGGGATACAGCCTCGCTTTCACGTGACCATGTTATCCTGGTCAGCAAAACCGGCCTGGTAACCGTCAGCGGCGGCAAATGGACCACCTATCGCAGAATGGCCGA
>DATNCB010000014.1:0-6991 GCA_035571715.1 Ramlibacter sp. | reverse complement strand
CGATCAGCAATTGCTTGCCGCGCAGCTCCTGCGTGAGGCCCATCAGCCGATGCTGGCCATGGATCAGCTCATCGGTGCGCTTGTGGTTGACCAGTCCCTGCCAGACGATCACGCCCAGCAGCATGGCGGCCAGCAGTTTTTGCGGCCAGCCGGCCGGCACCAGTACCAGCGAGAGGGCCAGCACCACGAGCGCGAAGCTGTAGCCGTTGGATTGCCAGGCATGGCACTGTTTGAGCTGCAGCGAACAGACGCTGCAACGGCCATAAGGCTGGGTTTCGACGTTGCGCCTAAGGACGCAGTTCTGGTTGATGGCGGGGGATTTCGCCGTCAACGGTGAGGTCACTGTAGTCATCGAATCCTCTCTTGAACCAGCCACGGCGGGCTAGCCAGTCGCGTCCCAGCACATAGAACCAGCAGCCGGCGCAAAAGCCCAGCGTTGGTGCCATCAGGAACGACGCCGTCGGGACTGTCAGGATGATGAATCCGGCCGTCGGATAGCCCGACCACACCAGGCCCAGCCCGCCGGCCTGCACGATGGTGGACAGCACGCAGGCACCGCGAATCCCGCGCAGGTCGAAGTACAGGTCGCCGATCCGATGCTCGCCACCGAAATGCACAAGCCGTGCCACCATGCGCGCGACCGGCACCCAGCGCGGCGACAGCGCCTGCAGGATCGTCAACGCGAAGGTGATATAGGCGAACCGGACATCCTGCGTGAATATGGCCGCGATCAGGAAGCCGGCCTCGGTCAGGCGCTGCACCCGCATGCCGGGCCCGTACTGCAGTTCGCGGTCTGTGTTCATGGCAAAGAACCTCGATCAAAGTCTAGCGATTACGGCTGTGCGGCGCCAGCGGATTCCCCATATCCGAAAGGACAAGACCCATACGAATTCGAGCATCGGCGTGACAGCTGTTGCAGCCGCGACTTGTCCGATTCCGCACGCACAAGTGCTCGGCAGTGGAGCTGGCACGGCATTCGCAATACCCAGTGCATCAACCACAGGAGATCGATATGGCTGAAGAGAGCAGAGAACTGGTCGTCGTCCTCACCCACGGGATCGACCACGAATTGTCCTCGGTGGGGTTCACCATCGCCAACGGCGGCATCACCGCTGGGCTGAAAGTTGCCGTCTTCCTCACCAGTGCCGCCGTTGACCTCGTGCGCAAGAAGGCCTCCGACAGCACGCACGTGAAGCCGCTGGACCCGTTAGCCGACCTCATGCGCGACTTCGTGGGCCGCGGCGGCGCACTTTACGCCTGCACGCCCTGCGTCAAGGCGCGCGGCTACGACCAGCCGGATTTCGTCGAAGGCGTAACCATCGCCGGTGCGAGCGTGATCCACGAGCGGATCAAGCGCGGTGCCGCCACCCTCAGCTTTTGACTGAAGGAGACCTCCATGTCCGCTCAAGTCAACCGCGCCGAGCTGGAAGGCAAAGTCAAGGCGATGTACCGCGACGTCGCGGAGAACCCGCACGGCGAATTCCATTTCGAAATGGGACGCGCGCTGGCCGAGCGGCTCGGCTACCGGCCGGCCGACCTCGACCGCATCCCGCCGGAGGCGATCGATTCATTTGCCGGGGTCGGCTACTACTTCCACCTGCTGGGCGACATGGAAGGCGCACGCATCCTCGATCTCGGCAGTGGCTCGGGCATGGACACTTTCATCGCCAGCCTGATCGCGGGGCCGACCGGCACCGTGATCGGCCTGGACATGACCGATTCGCAGCGCGCCAAGGCGGAGGCGCTGCGCCAGCGCGACGGCTTCCGCAATGTCACCTACGTCAAGGGTTACATCGACGCGGCGCCTTTCGAGGACGGCAGCTTCGACGTCATCATCAGCAACGGCGTGATCAACCTGGCTGTGGACAAGCCGCAGGTGTTTCGCGAAATCGCACGGCTGCTGAGTCCCGGTGGAAGGCTCGCCATCGCGGACATCGTGACCGACGTGCTGCTGCCGGAGAACATCAGCTGCAACACGACGCTGTGGGCGGCCTGCATCGGCGGCGCCTGGCAGGTCGAGCGCTACAAGGAGGCCATCGAGTCGGCCGGCTTGCGCATCGTCGCCGAACAGGTGAACGAGCAGTACCGGTTCCTGTCCGACAACGCCCAGGGCGCGACGAAGAAGTTCGGCGTCAAGAGCGTTTCGCTCAGGGCCGACAAGAGATAGCGCCGATGATGATCGAAAGGAAGCGCCATGTTTCTGCAAACCCCCGCCGACAACGAAGCGGCCGCGCGCCTCTATCAGAGCGATCTCAACCAGAGAGGATTTGTCATGAATCTGAGTCGCGCATGGGCATGGCGGCCGGACGTCTGCGAATCCTTCCTGGAACTACGCACATTGCTGACGACTCATTCGTCCTTGTCAAAAGGCGAACTCAATGTCATCGTGTGTGCAGCCGCCGCAAGCCTGGGCGACTCGTATTGCGCATTGGCATGGGGAACCATGCTAGCTAAATCATCCGATGCATCGACGGCGGCAGCCGTATTGCAGGGGTCAGAATGCGCTGCGCTGACAGCACGAGAACAGGCGCTCGCGGGATGGGCACGGAAGATGGTAGGGAACCCGAACGCTACGACCGAAGGGGACGTGGACGCACTTCGCGCCGTGGGCTTTTCAGAGCGGGAGATTTTTGAGGCCACCGTCTTCGTTGCCTTCCGGCTTGCTTTCGCCACGATCAATGACGCTCTTGGAATAAGCCCCGATTGGCAGCTGGCCGCAGCAGCGCCGCCGGAAGTGCGAAGCGCAATCACCCTTGGCCGCTCCCCCAGTCTTGAGAGCGAGGTATCTCAAGCCTAGGTTGTAGCAGGGATGGCCGCGGCTCAGGCCGCGGCCGCCATCTTGCGGCACTCCTCGCCGCAGCGGCGGCAGGCTTCGGCGCATTGCTGGCAATGGTCCATGTCATGGCGCGCGCATTCTTCGGCGCAGGAGCGGCAGACTTCGGCGCATAGCGCACAGGCGGCGTGCGCATGATCGCTGCCGCCCGCCATGAAGGCCGCGGCCAGGTGGCAGATCTGGGCGCAGTCGGTATCCAGCCCGATGCATCGAACCATCGCTTTCACGTCCGGCTCCTGCAGGCAGCAGGCCGCGCAGTGGTTGCAGGCGACCGCGCACGCGTGGCAGGCCGCGATGCACTCCTGGTATTCCTCGTATTTTTCGTGGGACATGTCATTCCTCTTAATCAGTTGAGGACAGAGCTGAAGATCTGTCCCGCAATGTTTCACCGGAAGTCTACGGAAGGCCGCCCAGCTGCGGGGCCGGATGGGGTGTCGCTTACAGATGCAGCACCTGATTACGAGCTCACGCGGCGCGCCCGCGCAGCCGCAGCGCGTTGCCGATGACCGATGCCGAACTCAGGCTCATCGCCAGCGCGGCGATCATCGGCGACAGCAGCCAGCCGGTGACCGGATACAGCACGCCGGCCGCGAGCGGTACGCCCAGCGCGTTGTAGACGAAAGCAAAGGCGAGGTTCTGCTTCATGTTGGCCACCGTCCCTTCGGACAATGCGCGCGCCACTGAAATCCCACGCAGGTCGCCTTTGACCAGGGTGAGCTGGGCGCTGTTCATGGCCACGTCGGTCCCGGTGCCCATCGCGATGCCGACGTCGGCGCGAGCCAGGGCCGGCGCGTCGTTGATCCCGTCGCCGGCCATCGCGACGATCCGGCCCTCGCGCTGCAGGCGCTCCACCAGTTGCAGCTTGTCGGCGGGTTTGACCTCGCCGTAGACCTCATCGATGCCCAGCCGCGCCGCCACCGCGCGGGCGGTGGTCAGGCCATCGCCGGTAGCCATCACCACACGCAGTCCCGCCTCGCGGAGGTCCGTCAACGCTGAAGCCGTTGTGACCTTCACAGGGTCCGACACGGCGAGCAGTCCCGCCAGCTGACCATGGACGGCCAGATGCATCACGCTCGCTCCTTCCGTTCGCAACGCCTCTGCCTGCGCCGCGAGCGGCGCGGTATCGACGCCGAGCTGCTGCATCAGCACTGTGTTGCCCAGCGCCAGCCGTTTGTGCTCGACGACGCCGCTGACGCCGATTCCGGAGGCAGACTCGAATTCCATCGGCGCCGCGAGCGACAGGCCTTGCTCGCGTGCGGCGGCGACGACGGCTGCGGCCAGCGGATGTTCGCTGCCCTGATCCAGGCTCGCCGCCAGCCGCAGCACTTCGCGCTCGTCGAAGCCTGAGGCCGCGACCGCGCGCTGGAATGTTGGACGCCCCTCGGTCAAGGTTCCGGTCTTGTCCACGATCAGCGTGTCGACACGCCGCAGGTTCTCGATCGCTGCGGCGTCGCGGAACAGCACGCCCTGAGTGGCAGCGCGGCCGGTCGCGACCATGATCGACATCGGTGTCGCCAGCCCCAGTGCGCAGGGACACGCGATGATCAGGACGGCGACGGCATTGATCAGGCCGTACACCCAGCTCGGCTGCGGCCCGAACAAACCCCAGGCGAAGAACGTCAGCAGCGCCACGCCCACCACGCCGACCACGAAGTAGCCGGCAACCCGGTCCGCCATGCGCTGCATCGGCGCGCGGGAGCGCTGCGCCAACGCCACCATTTGCACGATCTGCGACAGCACCGTGGCCGACCCGACACGTTCGGAGCGCATCACCAGCGCGCCGCTGGTGTTGAGCGTGGCGCCGATCAGCTTGTCGCCAGAGCGCTTGGTCACGGGCAGCGGCTCGCCGGTCAGCATCGATTCGTCCACGGCACTAGCACCTTCCGTCACGGCGCCGTCGGTGGGGATCTTCTCGCCCGGGCGCACCCGCAGCAGGTCGCCTACGTGCACGTTCGCCAGCGGCACGTCCTCTTCGCTGCCGTCGGGCGCGATCCTGCGGGCGGTCTTCGGCGCCAGGCCGAGCAATGACTTGATCGCGGCCGAGGTTTGCGACCGCGCTTTCAGCTCAAGGATCTGGCCGAGCAGCGTCAGGGACATGATCACTGCGGCCGCCTCGAAGTAGACCGCCACGCGTCCCATCGAAACGAACGACGCCGGAAACACCTGCGGCACTACAGTCGCCACCGTGCTGTAAACGAAGGCCGCACCGGTGCCCAGGGAGATCAGCGTCCACATGTTCGGGCTGCGGTTGACGATTGACTGCGCGCCGCGAACGAAGAACGGCCAGCCGGCCCAGAGCACGATCGGAACCGTGAGCGCCAGCTCGATCCAGCTCTGCGCGCCCATGTCGAACCAGCCGAGCGAGTGCCCGAGCATGGCGAGCACGGTGACCACTATCGTCAACGGCAAGGTCCACCAGAAGCGGCGCTGGAAATCCGCGAGCTCGGGGTTGTCGTCTTCCAGCGAAGGCATGACGGGCTCGAGCGTCATTCCGCAGATGGGGCAGTTGCCGGGATGGTCCTGCCGAATCTGGGGATGCATCGGGCAGGTGTAGATTGTTCTTGCGGGCGCCGTCGCTACGGGCTTGTCACTGGGTGCCTGCGGCGCGGGCGGAGGGTGATGATGGTCGTGGTGTTCGTGGCCGTGGGGATGGTTTTCAGCTTCCATGCGATAGCTCCCTGAAAACAATCCTACGCCCGGATCGGCGCCAACGCGCTTGATGACAGATATGTCATCTCGCTGTAGGGCTCCGGTCATGGCGCCGAGTACGTGATTCATCGGTTTTGAGCTCGTCTTTTTTCAGCTGGCGTGAAAGCACCGGTGTCGGGCGGTTCACAATGGCGCGGGGCACCGGCTATTCAGTGTGTGAGAAGAGCCCGGAGGATGATTTCATGGATGATCGCGTCGCTATGCTCATCGAGCATTGGAAGCTGGACCCGCACAGTACGTACAACACCTGGTTTCTATGGGCGGAGAGGCTCAAGAATTTTCGCTCGATCCGCCGCGGCATCGGCCATGTGGTGCGCGATATCGAGGCGGGGACCTTTGGCAACGCCTATCGTGGCTCGACTTTGGAGACTGTGGTGTCGTCGGTCGCCGAGCAGCGGCAGATCTTCAAAGGCGCGGATCACGCGTTTCTCTGGAAACCGAAGCTGCGCATTCCAGACATCTATGAAAATCGGGAGAACCAGCGGGCGTTTGCCCAACTCCTGAACGCCTGCGACTGCTGTGACAGCGCCGAAGAGGTCGTCAGTGCAATCCGGACCATCGATGCGCTGGCCATCAAAGGGCTGGGACCGGCCGTCGCCAACCTCTTGTACTTCATCCATCCAACGCTGGTCAGTCCCTGCAACACGGCGATCGTCAACGGCTTCAACGCATTGACAGGAGGGAGCGTCAAGCTGGGGCGTTGGGACCATTACCTTTCGATGCGCCAGGGCCTGATGCGCCTGAACCACTCGCATCGCCAGCTGCTTTCCAATGACCTGGGTGCCATAGCGGGATTGATGTTCGATATCGGGACGGGGCGCTACACCGCACCTCCACGCCTGGACGATCCGGCGGTGCTCACACGGTGGGAGGCAGATCTGCAGTTGGTGCGGGCCGAGTCGGCGGCCGCACAGGCGCAATGGGCGCTCGCACGTGACAGTGACGCGACCCATACCGACATCCAGGGGCAGCTGCGCGACCTCGGCAAGTCGCTCGGCTTCGACGTCTGGATCGCGTCAAATGACCGAGGGCGGGCGTTTGGGGGCGCCACCTTGGCCGAGGGCTGTGTAGACCGACTGCCGGACGATGCAGTCCAGGGGCTCGACTCGGTGCGCCTGATCGACGTGGTATGGCTCGAGCGCGCGAGTGCCAAAGTGGCCGCTGCATTCGAGGTCGAGCACTCCACGTCCATCTATTCCGGAATCGTGCGCATGCTCGACCTGGCGCTTGGCACGGAAGTGGGCGCCCAGAGCACTCTTTTCCTGGTGGCCCCCGACAATCGCCGCGACGACGTGGCCCAGCAATTAAATCGGCCGGCTTTTTCCCGGGTCTCCGAACTGGGCATCCGCTACCTGCCGTACAGCCAGCTCAAAGAGCATGCCAAGGCGATCAGCCGCTTCGGCTCGGGAATCAAGCCCCTGATTGAAATCTCGCAGCGGCTCTAGCGCT
>DATNCB010000013.1:0-7674 GCA_035571715.1 Ramlibacter sp. | reverse complement strand
AATCTCGCCCTTCACGTCCACGGTGATCTTCTTCGAGAGGTCACCGGCCGCCACGGCGGTCGTCACCTCGGCAATGTTGCGCACCTGGGCCGTGAGGTTCGAGCCCATCGAGTTCACCGAGTCGGTCAAGTCCTTCCAGGTACCGGCCACGCCCTGCACATCGGCCTGGCCGCCGAGCTTGCCTTCGGTACCCACTTCGCGCGCCACCCGCGTCACTTCCGACGCGAACGACCGCAGCTGGTCCACCATGGTGTTGATGGTGTTCTTCAGCTCCAGGATTTCGCCCTTCACGTCCACCGTGATCTTCTTCGAGAGGTCACCCGCCGCCACGGCGGTCGTCACCTCGGCGATGTTGCGCACCTGGGCCGTGAGGTTCGAGCCCATCGAGTTCACGGAGTCGGTCAAGTCCTTCCAGGTGCCGGCCACGCCTTGCACATCCGCCTGACCGCCGAGCTTGCCTTCGGTACCCACTTCACGGGCCACCCGCGTCACTTCCGACGCGAACGACCGCAATTGGTCCACCATCGTGTTGATGGTGTTCTTCAGCTCCAGGATCTCGCCCTTCACGTCCACCGTGATCTTCTTCGAGAGGTCGCCGGCCGCGACGGCCTTCGTCACCTCGGCGATGTTGCGCACCTGGGCCGTGAGGTTCGAACCCATCGAGTTCACCGAGTCGGTCAAGTCCTTCCAGGTGCCGGCCACGCCCTGCACGTCGGCCTGGCCACCGAGCTTGCCTTCGGTACCCACTTCGCGCGCCACCCGCGTCACTTCCGACGCGAAGGATCGCAATTGGTCCACCATGGTGTTGATGGTGTTCTTCAGCTCCAGGATCTCGCCCTTCACGTCCACCGTGATCTTCTTGGACAAGTCGCCGGTCGCCACCGCTTTCGTCACGCCGGCGATGTTGCGTACCTGGGCCGTGAGGTTGGACGCCATGAAATTTACGGAGTCGGTCAAGTCTTTCCAGGTGCCGGCTACGCCCTGCACGTCGGCTTGGCCGCCCAGCTTGCCTTCGGTACCCACTTCACGGGCCACCCGCGTCACTTCGGCGGAGAAGGTGCCCAGCTGCTGCACCATCTTGTTGATGATCATGGCGGTGCGCAGGAACTCGCCTTCCAGCGGCCGGCCGTCGGCCTCCAGCGCCATGCTCTTGGACAGATCGCCTTGCGCGACCGCGCCGATCACGCGTGCCACTTCGGAAGTCGGATGCACCAGGTCGGCGATCAGCGAGTTGATGGACTCGGCGGAGTCGCGCCAGAAACCGCTGGCGTTGGGTACGTAGGCACGTTCGGTGAGCTTGCCCTCCTTGCCGACGACTCGCGACAGCCGCGCCAGTTCGTGCGACATTCGAACGTTCTCGGCCACGACGTCGTTGAACGCGTCCGCGAGCTTGCCGAAAACGCCGGTCCAGTCCTGCGGCAGCCGGGCCGAGGCGTTGCCCTTCTTGAGGTCGGTCAACGCGGCCATGAACGCGCGCGTGTGTTCGGAGAGTGTGTCCACCTCGTCCAGCACCGAGTTGACCGCCGCCACGTCGCTCTGCCAGAACCCCGTGAGCTTCTCGTCGGGCAGCCGCCTCGTCCTGGTCCCGGGCCTTGAGCCGCCGTCGATTGCCTTCAGCCGGTGCGAAGTCCGGGCCGTCTGCGATGTGAGTTCATTGAATTCCGCGGCAATCTTGCCGTAGACCCCGTCCCACTCTGTCGGCAGCGTGACGCCGCTTTCGCCGCGCCTGAATGCGCCCAGGGCTTTCAATACCGATTTCAATTCGCTATCGCGCTGATCCGTCGAAGGCAGTTTCGCCACTACTTCCATGGTGTTCCCCATACGTAAGCATCCCATTGGCCACGCAACAAATCGAAGCAGGTTACTGTGTTCCGGCCTCAGCGACAACCCGTGGAACATACCCGCACTCTCGAAACGTAATGGCCGCGCGAGC
Organism: Ramlibacter sp.; assembly: GCA_035571715.1. GTDB lineage: Bacteria > Pseudomonadota > Gammaproteobacteria > Burkholderiales > Burkholderiaceae_C > Ramlibacter. The sequence continues at coordinate 5,741 of DATNCB010000013.1, read as the reverse complement.
GGTAGGAAACTGCCTACAACAAGAGTCGGAAAATCATGACAAAGTCTCGATGGGCTGCGTCAGGTTCCGGCAAAAAGAAAAGCCGCCTCGCGGCGGCTTTTTCGTCCCGTCAATACGGTTTAGTTAATCGCGGTCTTCTTGCCATCCTTGTAGGTGTACAAGGTCATCGCCGGATTCTTGATTTCGCCGTTGGGCTCGAAAGCGATGGTGGCGGTCACGCCCTTGAAGTTGGTCTCGGCCAGCTTCGGGGTATACACCTTCGGGTCGGTGGAATTGGCGCGCTTCATGGCGTCCACCAACACGAACGTAGCGTCATATGTGAACGGGCTGTAGATCTGGAACTGGTTGGGGAACTTCGCGTCGTAGCGCTTCTTCCAGGCCGTGCCGCCGGGCATTTTTGCCAGTGAGGCACCGCCTTCGGCGCAGACCACGTTGTTCAGCGTTTTCGCGCCGGCCGCGAACTTGATGATCTCGGTGGTGCAGATGCCGTCGCCGCCGAAGAACTTCACGTCGGCCAGGCCCAGTTTTTCCATCTGGCCCAGCATCGGGCCGGCCTGCGCGTCCATGCCGCCGTAGAAGATTGCATCGGGCTTCTTCGACTTGATGGCGGTCAGGATCGACATGAAGTCGGTGGCCTTGTCGGTGGTGAACTGCTGATCCACCACTTTCATCCCCTTGCTCTCGGCAGTCTTCTTGAACACTTCCGCGACGCCCTGGCCGTAAGCCGTGCGGTCGTCGATGATGGCAACGGTCTTGAGCTTCATGACGTCGGCGGCATGCAGAGCCAGCCCGGCACCCAGGGCGTTGTCGTTCGCGATGATGCGATAGGTCGTCTTGTAGCCGGGCTTGGTCAGGTTGGGGTTCGTGGCCGCGCCGGTCACGTGGGGAATGCCGCAGTCGTTATAGACCTTGGAAGCCGGAATGGTCGTTCCAGAGTTCAGGTGACCCACAACACCGGAAACTTTCGAGTCGCACAGTTTCTGAGCGACGGCGGTACCCTGCTTCGGGTCAGCGGCATCGTCTTCGGCTGCGATCTCGAACTTGATCTTCTTGCCGCCGATCACGATGTTCTGGGTGTTCAGGTCCTCGATCGCCATCCTGACGCCGTTCTCGTTGTCCTTGCCATAGTGGGCTTGCGAGCCCGACATGGGTGCCACGTGGCCGATCTTGACGACCGCGTCTTGCGCAGCCGCCAGGGCAGCAATAGTGGCAAGGGCTGCCGCGACCGTCAGTTTTAATTTCATTTGCATGGATAAACCTCCAGAGTAGAAAAAAAGTTGAGATGTCTTTTGGACTCAACGGCGGCGAACATATCTCAAATTCAACACCTGGACCATAGGGGAAGTCCATGTGAACGCCGATAAGTGCAATTTCGGCGACACCAGCTCGACTAATGAAGCCGGCCGATTGCAGCCTTCAAGGTCAGGGTGCAAGGCCACGCGCCAGCTCCTCCGCGAAGGCCTCGGAGACGGTTTCCCGCACCACAGCCTCGATTTCCTCGCGCAGCATGGGCGCGATGGAACGGGTCTGCTCGAGCACCGTGGCGGCGATGGCCTCGCGCAGCCGGCGTTCCAGCGTGAGGTCGATGCGTTGCATGACGCGGTGGATGATCTGGTCCTGCGAAATGCCGCTACCCAGTGCCGGCCGGGCATCCCCGGCAGGCCCGACCACTTCGGTCAGGGTCGGCACATAGCGCGGTGGGGTGCGGCTGGTCATCAGTGGGCTTCCTTCGCAGCGAGGTCTTCGCGCTTGATGGCGTAGCCCCGGTCGGCGTAATGTTTCCAGCGCCGGCGACCCAGCTGCCGGTCCTCTTCCTGCACGGTCACGACCTCGATCAGCCGCTCAAAGCGCTCGAAGCCCTCCGGCACGGCGCTGCCCAGGTTGAGCAGCACATGCTGGTGCGGCGCCAATCGCGGCGATTCGGCCAGCACGACGGGGGAAGCGGCCAGCACGGCCGGGGAGCTGGCGCTGCCCAGGCAATGCGGCACGAACTCGAGCGGTGAGAACGTCCAGAGTGCGATATCGAGCTCACGCAGCAACGCACCGTCGCCAGTGACCACCACTTTCGCGCCGGTGGCCACCGCCTTGCGCAGCAGGCGGCAGGCGTGGCCCAGCTTGTCGGGTGCGTTGAAGTGGAAGGAGATTTCCGTCATCAGGGGGGCGAGGGATTAGGGAGCTACGCGCTCTTGCGCTTGGCGCGCTTCGAGTCGCGGCGCGCGGACTTGGCGGGCGCCGCGCCCTGCTGGCCCAGGATGAACTGCACCAGCAGGCCGACCGGGCGGCCGGTCGAACCCTTGGCGCCCCCGCTCTTCCAGGCGGTGCCTGCGATGTCCAGGTGCGCCCACGGAAAGTTGCCGGCAAAGCGCTGCAGGAACTTGGCCGCGTTCACCGCGCCGCCCGCCCGCCCGGCCACGTTGGCGACGTCGGCGAAGTTGCTTTTCAGGCCTTCCGCGTATTCGTCATCCAGCGGCATGCGCCAACACGGATCCAGGGCCGCATCGCCGGCCTCCAGCAGGGCCTGGGCCAATGTTTCGTCGGTCGCGAACAGGCCGCTGCGCACGCCGCCAAGGGCTACCACACAGGCTCCCGTAAGGGTCGCGATGTCGACCACGGCGCGCGGCTTGAAGCGCTCGGCATAGGTGAGCGCGTCGCAAAGGATCAGCCGGCCTTCCGCGTCGGTGTTGAGGATCTCGATGGTCTGGCCGCTCAGGCTGGAGACGATGTCGCCTGGCTTGACGCTGCGCCCGTCGGGCATGTTCTCGCAACTGGGGATCAGCCCCACGACGTTGATGGAAGGGCGCAGTTCGCCGATTGCGCGGAAGGCGCCCAGCACGCTGGCCGCGCCGCCCATGTCGAACTTCATCTCGTCCATGTCCTGCGAAGGTTTGATGGAAATGCCGCCGCTGTCGAACGTGATGCCCTTGCCCACCAGCACGACCGGCGCGTCGCCTTGCGCTGCGCCCTGGTACTTCAGCACGATAAAGCGCAAGGGCTGCTCCGAACCCTTGGCCACCGCCATGAACGAACCCATGCCGATCTTGGCGACTTCCTTGGGGCCCAGCACCTCGCATTGGAGGCCATGCGCCTTGGCCAGCTTCTTTGCTTCCTCGCCCAGCCGGGTCGGCGTCGCGTGATTGGGCGGCAGGTTGCCCAATTCGCGAGCGAACTCGATGCCATTCGCGGCCGCCGTGGCCGCGGCAAAACCCGCCCGATGCCGTGCGGCGTCCGTGACGGCGATCGTCACGCGCTGCAACTCGCGGCCTTCCGGCTTGGACTTGGTCGCCACGTAGACATAGCTTGCTTCGGCGGTAGCGGTGACGGCGGCGCGCACCGTATCCTCTTCGGCGTCCCGCGGCAGGCAGATGACCAGGCGCTTGACGCCGGACGTGCGCAGGCTGCTCACTGACGTTTGCACGGCGGAATGAATCCGTCTGGCGGAGCCGTCGCCGCAACTTGCCAGGAGTACCCTGGCCGCTGCGATGCCGGCCGTGCGATAGGCCTGCAGCAGCTTGCCGGGCTTGGCCTCGAGGTGGCCTGCCTTGAGTGCTTCGGCTGCGAGCTTCGACAGTGCGTCCTTGCCGGGCTTGAAAGACTCATCGACCAGGAGGATCAACGCATCGCATTTCTCGGCGGCCGCGCCTGCCAGGCTCAGGGTCTTGAGTTCGAAGTCCATAATTCGCTGTTTTTCTATCACTAGCTGCCAATCGCGCCGATGTTATTCCATTCCTCCCTGCGCAAGGAACTCGCCCGCAGCTTCGGCGCGAGCCTGGTCGTGCTGGTCACCATCGTGATGACGATGACACTGATCCGCACGCTCAGCCAGGCCACGCGCGGCTTCGTGAACCCGCAGGAGGTGATGATGGTGATGGGGTACACGGTGCTGGGCTACCTGCCCCCGATCCTCACGCTGTGCCTGTTCATCGCGATCGTGGCTACGTTGTCACGCATGTACCGCGACAGCGAGATGGTCATCTGGTTCGCCGCCGGGCGCGGTTTGTCGGCCTTCCTGGGGCCCTTGTTCCGCTTTGCCTGGCCGGTCCTCGTCGTGGTCGCGGCGCTCGCGCTGGTCGTCTGGCCCTGGTCGAACCAGCAGACCCAGGAGCTGAAGGACCGCTATGGCAAGCGCGGGGACCTGGAGCGCGTGGCGCCCGGTCAGTTCCAGGAGTCGGCCAGCGGCAAGCGCGTGTTTTTCCTGGACAAGGACGCTCCGGACAACAAGTCGGGCAAGAACATCTTCATTTCCACCAACGACGGCGGCAAGGAAACCGTGACCTCGGCGCGCAGCGGCCGCATCGAGGGCATCGGCGACGACCAGTTCCTGGTGCTGGCCAACGGGCAGCGGCTGGAGAGCTCGCAGGTTGCGCAGTTCAAGATCAGCGAATTCCAGGAGCTGGCCAATCGCATCGGGCCCAACGAACTCGCGGCCAGAGACACTGCCCCGGCCAAGACGCGTTCCACCTTCGCCCTCATGATGGACCCGACGCTGCCCAACCTGGGCGAGCTGGCGTGGCGACTGGGACTGGCGCTGGCGGCGGTGAACTTCGTGGTGATCGCCATCACGGTGTCCAGCGCCAACCCGCGCGCGGGCCGCAGCGGCAACCTGGTGTTCGCGCTGTTCGCGTTCGTCGTGTACTACAACCTGCTGAACCTGGGGCAAAGCTGGGTCAGTGGCGGACAGGTCGGCTTCGCCGTTCTACTGCTCGCCCTGCACGGCACCGTGATGCTGGCCGCGGTCCTGACGCTGGCCAAGCAGCACAACAACTGGGCTTTGCGCCAGCCGCGCCGCGTTGCAGCCGAAGGCGCCGAATGAGGACGATCCGGCGCCTGATCTACCGCGAGGTGTTTGGCGCAGTCCTGTTCGTTGCGGTCGGCTTTCTGGCCCTGTTTTTCTTTTTCGATTTCGTCGACGAGCTGCCCAACGTCGGCAGGGCGGGCGCCGCCTACCGGATGACCCAGGCACTCGCCTATGTCACCCTGATGGTTCCCAACCACCTGTACGAGCTGTTGCCGATCGCCGTGCTCATCGGCACGATTTTCGTCATGGCGCGCCTCGCGCAAAGCTCGGAATACACCATCCTGCGCACCAGCGGACTGGGGCCGTGGCGCGCGTTGCGAACCCTGCTGGCGCTTGGCCTGATATTCGCACTGCTCACTTTTGCCGCAGGCGACTACGTGGCACCGGCGGCGGACCGCAGCGCCCAGTTGATCAAGGCGCGCCTCGAAGGGCGCATCAGCATCGGCCAGACCGGTGCCTGGCTGAAGGAGAAACAGCCCTTCCACACCTACAACGTCAATGTCAGCGCGCTGACCCCTGATGGCGACATGCAGGGCGTGCGGATATTCGAGTCCGACTCGCGGGGGTTCCTGGTGTCCGTGACGCAAGCTCCCAAGGGCCACTTCGGAAGTGGAAGCGCCTGGATGCTGGACAACGCCGAACGCAGCGAATTCAGCCCCAGCGGCGACGTCACCCGGGTGGACCGCATCAAGCTGCCCAGCCTGCGCTGGCCCACCGAAATCACCCAGGAAATGGTATCGGTGGCACTACTCAAGCCCGACCGCATGAGCACGTTTGACCTGTTCGAGTACATCCGCCACCTGGAGGCCAATGCCCAGACCTCGCAACGTTATGAGATCGAGTTCTGGCGCAAGGTGTTCTATCCGCTCAGCTGCATCGTCATGGTGGTGCTGGCTCTGCCCTTCGCGTATCTGCATTTCCGTGCCGGCGGCATTACCAGCTACGT
>DATNCB010000012.1:0-3877 GCA_035571715.1 Ramlibacter sp. | reverse complement strand
CAGCTCTCGCATTCGCTGATCGCGATCGGCCGCGGCGAAATCTTCGGCGTCGGCCTCGGCGGCAGCGTCGAGAAGCTGCACTGGCTGCCCGAAGCGCATACCGATTTTCTGTTGGCCGTGATCGGCGAGGAGTGCGGGCTGATCGGGGTGATCACCGTGATCGCCCTGTTTCTGTGGATGACGCGCCGCATCATGCACATCGGCCGGCAGGCGATCGCGCTGGACCGCGTCTTCGCGGGGCTGGTGGCGCAAGGCGTCGGCATCTGGATCGGTTTCCAGGCCTTCATCAACATGGGCGTGAATCTCGGCGCGCTGCCGACCAAGGGACTGACCCTGCCTTTGATGAGCTATGGCGGCTCGGCGATCCTGATGAACCTGATCGCACTGGCCGTCGTGCTGCGGGTGGATTACGAGAACAAGCTGCTGATGCGGGGAGGTCGCCCGTGAGCAAATGCGCTCTCGTGATGGCTGGTGGGACTGGTGGGCACATCTTCCCAGGGCTCGCCGTGGCTGAAGCGCTGCGCGAGCGGACCTGGCAGGTCCACTGGCTGGGCGGGCCGGGCAGCATGGAAAGCCAGCTCGTGCCGCCGCGCGGCTTCGCGTTCGAGACCATCGACTTTTCGGGCGTGCGTGGCAAGGGCCTCATGACCGTGGCGCTGCTGCCGGTGCGACTGCTCAAAGCCTTCTGGCAAAGCGTGGCCGTGGTCCGGCGCGTGAATCCCGACGTGGTGATCGGCCTGGGCGGCTACATCTCCTTTCCGGCCGGGATGATGAGCGTCATGCTCGGCAAGCCGCTGGTGCTGCACGAACAGAACTCGGTGGCCGGCATGGCCAACCGGATCCTGGCGGGCGTTGCCGATCGCGTGTTCACCGCGTTCCCGAACGCGCTGCGCAAGGCAGCCTGGGTCGGCAATCCGCTGCGCGCGGCTTTCCTGCAACAGCCGGATCCGGCCGAGCGCCTGGGCTCGCGCACCGGGCCGCTGCGCCTGCTGGTGGTGGGCGGCAGCCTCGGCGCCAAGGCGCTCAATGAAATCGTTCCGAAGGCGCTGGCACTGATCCCGGCGGGCGAGCGCCCGTCCGTGATTCACCAAAGCGGCGCCAAGCAGATCGACGCGCTGCGCGCCAACTACGCGGCCGCCGGGGTCCAAGCCGAACTCACGCCCTTCATCGAGGACACGGCGCACGCGTTTGCGCAGGCCGACTTGATCGTGTGCCGCGCCGGTGCCAGCACCGTCACCGAGATCGCGGCCGTCGGGGCAGCGGCGGTGTTCGTGCCCTTCCCGTCGGCCGTCGACGACCACCAGACCACCAACGCGAGATTCCTGGTGGACGCCGGCGGCGGCTGGCTGGTGCAGCAACGCGACCTCAGCCCGCAGTGGCTGGCCGGCCTGATCCGGGAGACGCAGCGGCCCGAATTGATTCGCCGCGCCCTCGCGGCCAAGAGCATGCAGAAGATCAGCGCCACTGCCGAGATGGTCAAGGCGTGCGAGGAGCTGGCAAGACCATGAAACACGCCATCAAGCACATTCACTTTGTTGGCGTCGGCGGCGCCGGCATGTCGGGCATTGCCGAAGTGCTTCGCAACCTGGGCTACCTGATCTCGGGTTCGGATCTCGCGGACAGCCCCACGCTGCGACGCCTGGAAGGTCTGGGAATCAAGACCTACCTGGGCCACGCGGCCAGTCATGTGATCGGCGCCGACGCGGTCGTCACTTCCACTGCCGTGCAGGCGGACAACCCCGAAGTGGTGGCCGCGCGCCAGCGCAAGATTCCAGTGGTGCCGCGCGCGATGATGCTGGCCGAGCTCATGCGCCTGAAGCAGGGCATAGCCATAGCCGGTACGCACGGCAAGACGACCACCACCAGTCTGGTAGCCAGCGTCCTGGCCGAAGGCGGGCTGGACCCGACCTTCGTCATCGGCGGTCGCTTGAACAGCGCGGGTGCCAACGCCAAGCTCGGTGGCGGCGATTACATCGTGGTCGAGGCCGACGAGTCGGACGCCTCGTTCCTCAATCTCATGCCGGTGATGGCGGTCGTGACCAACATCGACGCCGACCACATGGAAACCTACGGGCACGATTTCAACAAGCTCAAGGGCGCCTTCCTCGACTTCCTGCACCGTATGCCGTTCTATGGCACGGCGATCCTGTGCATCGACGACCCGGCGGTGCGCGGCATCGTGCCGGACGTGCAATGCCCGATCACGAGCTACGGCCAGGCCGAGGATGCCCAGGTGCGCGCGGTCGATGTCCGCGCCGCCGGGCCGCAGATGCATTTCACGGCGCAGCGGCGCAACGGCGTGACGCTGCCGGACCTGAAGGTGGTGCTCAACCTGGCCGGAATTCACAACGTGCTCAACGCGTTGTCGGCGATCGCTGTGGCGGTGGAACTCAACATCCCGGACGAAGCGGTGCTCAAGGCGCTGGCGGAGTTCACCGGTGTCGGCCGGCGTTTCCAGAGCTATGGCGAGGTCGCTGTGCTGCCCGGGAACGGCGGCGGCCGCTTCACCGTGATCGAGGACTACGGCCATCACCCGGTGGAAATCGCGGCCACGCTGCAGGCCGCGCGCGGTGCTTTCCCCGGCCGGCGCCTGGTGCTTGCGTTCCAGCCCCATCGCTACACGCGCACGCGCGACTGCTTCGAGGATTTCGTCAAGGTGCTCAGCCAGGCCGATGCCGTGCTGCTGGGAGAGGTGTATTCGGCCGGCGAGCCGGCGATCGTCGCCGCCGACGGCCGTTCGCTGGCGCGCGCGGTGCGCGTAGCCGGCAAGGTGGAACCGGTTTTCGTGGACGACATCGCCGACATGCCCGCGGCGGTGATGGAAATCGCGCGCGACGGCGATGTCGTGATGTGCATGGGTGCCGGCTCGATCGGTGGCGTGCCGGCCAAGCTGGTGGAAACGGGAGGTGCCGTATGAACCTCGGTTGCGCGTCCATTCTCGGGAGTTCCGCATGAACGACTCCAACTTTGGAAAGGTCGCGGTATTGATGGGTGGCCGCTCGGCCGAGCGCGAAGTGTCGCTGATGTCGGGCAGCGGCGTGCTCAAGGCGCTGCAGTCCAAGGGCGTCGACGCGCACGCCTTCGACCCCGCCGAGCGCGACGTCTCGGAACTCAAGCGCAAGGGCTTCAAGCGCTGTTTCATCGCATTGCACGGCCGCTTCGGCGAGGACGGAACGGTGCAGGGCGCCCTGGAGCTGCTGGGAATACCCTACACGGGCTCGGGCGTGATGGCCTCGAGCATTTCCATCGACAAGGTCATGACCAAGCGGGTGTGGCTCGCCGAGGGCCTGCCCACCCCGCGCTATTGCCTGTTGCATCAGGGCCGCTACACGCCCGATCAGGTCAAGGCCGTGCCGGACGACTTGGGCTTGCCCCTGATCGTCAAGCCGGCGCGCGAGGGTTCGTCCATTGGCGTCGCGAAGGTCCACGGATATTCGGAGATGGCGGGCGCCGTGGAACAGGCGGCCGCGCTCGACGCCGACGTGCTGTGCGAACAGTTCATCAGCGGCGATGAAGTCACCTGCCCGGTGCTGGGCCAGGGGGACGACGCGCGCGCCTTGCCGGTGATCCGCATCGTGGCGCCCGAGGGCAATTACGACTACCAGAACAAGTACTTCACCGACGACACCAAGTACCTCGTCCCCTGCGGATTGCCCGAGGGCGAGGAGCAGGCAATCCAGGACATCGTGCTCAAGGCCTATCGGGTGCTGGACTGCCGCGGCTGGGGACGCCTGGACGTGATGATCGACTCGGCCACCCGCAAGCCCTACCTGCTGGAGATCAACACCTCGCCCGGCATGACCGGCCATTCACTGGTGCCGATGTCGGCGCGGGCGGCGGGCATCAGTTACGAGGAACTCTGTTTCCAGCTGCTGGC
>DATNCB010000011.1:0-6222 GCA_035571715.1 Ramlibacter sp. | reverse complement strand
GACGGGCGGGATCAGCGTTTATGGGCGTGCGCGCGGATCCACTCGGCGAACTCCGCCTCGGTGATTTCGGTTCCCGCGACGGCCAGCATGGTCAATGTCGCCTCCGTTTGCGTCGCCCGCAGCCGATAGCCATTCAGATAGAGGAACAAGCCGACGGCCAGAAATGCGGCCCGCTTGTTGCCGTCGCTGAATGGATGGTTCTTCGCCAGGCCCACGCCATAGCTGGCCGCCAGGTCCGCAAAGTCCGGTTGCCCGCCGTAAGCCGCGAGGTTCTCGGGCCGGGCCAGCGCCGACTCGAGCAGGCCCTGGTCGCGAATACCTTCGCCGCCACCATGCTCCGACAGGCTTTCCGCGTGCAGCAGGAGCAATGCGCGGCGGTCGATCCAGCGCCAGCTCACTTCGCCAGCTGGTGAAAGGTGTCCCGAAACTCGCGCATGAATTCGCGTCCAGCCTGGATCTGCTCTTCGAGCGTCGGATCGTAAGGCGTCAACGCGTAGCCATCGGGTGTTTCGGTGAGAAACACCGATTGGCCTTTCTCCAGGCGCAGCCTTGCCAGTGCCTCTTTCGGCAGGATGACACCGACCGAATTGCCGATCTGCGTGAGTTTGAGCATGTGCATGAGAGGACCTTGGTTATAACGCAAGTTATACCACGAGTTCAAGGCGCCAGCCGTTCGCGCACCCAGCTGCCGCCTGCCAGCGTGTAGCGCAGCCGGTCATGCAGGCGGCTCTTGCGGCCTTGCCAGAACTGCCACTGGTCCGGCACCAGCCGGTAGCCGCCCCAGTGCGGCGGGCGCGGCGGGTTGAGCAGGTATTGCGCGCCGTATTTCGCAACGTTGGCGAGCAGCACCGTGCGGCCGGCGATCACCTGGCTTTGCGGGCTGGCCCAGGCGCCGATGCGCGAGTCCAGCGGGCGTGTCGCGTAATAGGCATCGCTTTCCCCGGCGCTGGTTTTTTCGACCCGGCCTTCGATGCGCACCACCCGTTCGAGCTCGACCCAGTGAAACTGCAAGGCCGCGTACGGGTTGCCCGCCAGTTCCTGGCCCTTGCGGCTTTCGTAGTTGGTGTACCAGACGATGCCGCGCTCGTCGTAGCCCTTGACCAGCACGACGCGCGTGCTCGGCCGCAAGTCGCTCGCCACCGTGGCCAGCGTCATCGCGTTGGGCTCTGGAATTTCGGCGCTGATGGCTTCGGTGAGCCACTGGTCGAACTGCTTGAGCGGGTCCGCATGCGAGGCGTCCTCGCTGAGTTCCGCGCGCTCGTAGCTCTTGCGCAGCTCGGCCAGCCGGGAAGAAGTCGTGCTCATGCGGCAATTCTCCCACCGGTTCGCCCTACGCGGCAGTGAGGTAAGGGAAGTATCAAGACGCGTACGGTCCAGGAGTGTTCAAGGGTTATCCCGCTGAACTTTTTTCTATCGCCTCCTAGGCTGCAAGCTCAAAGTCAACACCAAGGAGACTGGTATGAGCGTGCCTTTCAACTTAAACGGCAAAGCGGTGGCGGCCCAGGCCGAACCCGACACCCCGCTGCTCTGGGTGATCCGGGACGAACTCGGTTTCACCGGCACCAAATTCGGCTGCGGCCAGGGCCTGTGCGGGGCTTGCACGGTGCATGTCGATGGCAAGCCGGTGCGCTCGTGCCAGACCCCGTTGTCGACTGTTCAGGGCAAGCGTGTCAGCACGATCGAAAGCCTGTCCAGGAACAACACGCATCCGCTGCAGGTAGCTTGGATCAAGCACGACGTGCCGCAATGCGGCTACTGCCAATCCGGCCAGCTCATGAGCGCCGCCGCTCTGCTTGCCTCCAACAAGAATCCGACCGACGCGGACATCGATGCCGCGATGAGCGGCAACATCTGCCGTTGCGGCACCTATCCCCGGGTGCGCGCCGCCATCAAGGACGCCGCCGCTTCGATGCGCAAGGCCTGAGGAGAACCCTATGAACCACATCGCCGAAACATCACGCCGCGATTTCCTCAAGACAACCGCCATCACCTCGGGCGGACTGTTGATGGGCGTTTCGCTCACCCTGGCGGGCCTGGAAGGCGCCAATGCCGCCGGCACGCTATACACCCCCAATGCGTGGGTCCATATCGCCGACGACAACACCATCACGCTGATCTCGGCCCGCTCTGAAATGGGCCAGGGCGTTTACACGTCGATGCCGATGCTCATCGCCGAGGAACTGAACGTGGACCTGCGCAGCATCAAGGTCGCGATCGCACCGCCCGACGCCAAGCTTTATGGCAACCCGCTGCTGGGCGGCGCCCAACTGACTGGCGGTTCGACGTCGGTGCGTGACGGCTGGGAGAAGCTGCGCATTGCCGGCGCCCAGGTGCGCGAGATGCTGATCGGCGCCGCCGCGGCGCGCTGGAAAGTGGATCGCGGCACCCTGAAGGCCGAAGGCGGCGTGGTGACCGGGCCGGGCGGCAAGAAGGCGACCTATGGCAACCTTGCGGCTGAAGCCTCGAAGCTGCCGGTGCCGGAAAAGGTCGCGATCAAGGACCCGAAGGATTTCCGCATCGTCGGCAAGCGCACGAGGCGGCTGGACACGCCCGCGAAGGTCAACGGTACCGCCGAGTTCGGCATCGACGTCAAGCTGCCGGGCATGGTCTACGCCGCATTGGAGCAATGCCCCGTGATCGGCGGCACGGTGAAGAGCGTCGACTCGACGGGCGCCAAGGGCATGCCAGGTGTGATCGACGTGGTGCAGATTCCCGATGGCGTGGCGGTGGTGGCGAACAGCTGGTGGCGGGCCAACGTGGCGCGCAAGGCTTTGAAGATCGAATGGGACGAGGGTCCCGGCGCCGCGCTCAACGACAAGGCCATGCTGGAAGGCATACGGGCGGCGTCGAAGACTGGCAAGCCCTTGCCGATCAAGGAGGCGGGGGACGCGGCCGGCGCCGTAGCTGCGTCGGACCGCGTGGTACGGGCCGAATACGTGGCGCAGCTGCTGTCGCACTCGCCCCTGGAGCCTATGAACTTCACGGCCAGCTACGCCAATGGCAAGATGCTGCTGATCGGACCGACGCAGTGGCAGGACGCCGCGCAAGGCACGGTGGCCAAGGCCATCGGCATGAAGCCGGAGGACGTGACAGTGCAGACCACGTTCCTGGGCGGCGGCTTCGGGCGCCGCATCGACCTGGATTTCATCGTGCAGGCGGCGCAGATTTCGAAAGCCGTCGGCAAACCCGTCAAGCTGGTGTGGTCGCGCGAGGACGACATGACGCACGACTTTTACCGGCCGCAGGCGCTGCACCAGCTCGCGGCCGCATTGGGGCCGGATGGCAAACCCACGGCAATGACGTTCCGCATCACATCGCAATCGGTGACGGGACGCATATTTGGTCTGCCCAACGAAGTCCCCGATGACCTGATGATGGAAGCGGCAGTGGCTCCGTACGAGATCCCGGCGATCAAGCACGACGCGATCAAGCACGACGCCGGCCTGCGCGTGGGCTATTGGCGCTCGGTCAGCCACCTGCTCAACGCCTTCGCCAACGAGAGTTTCGTCGACGAGCTGGCCAAGTCCGCCGGCAAGGACCCGTACGAGTACCGCATGTCGATGCTGGGCTCGCATCCGCGGCATGCGCGCGTGCTCAAGATCGCGGCCGACAAGGCGGGCTGGGGCAAACCGCTGCCGGCCGGCCATGCGCGCGGCATCGCGCTGATGGAAGGCTACGACACCTGCATGGCGCAGGTCGCCGAAGTGAGCATGGAAAACGGTGGCGTGAAAGTGCACCGGGTGACGGTGGCGGCGGACCTGGGCCGCATGGTCAATCCGGACACGGTGGAAGCGCAGATCCAGTCCAGTATCGCGTTCGGAATGGGCGCGGCGCTGATGCAGGAAATCACGCTGGTGAACGGCCGGGTGCAGCAGACCAACTTCCACCAGTTCCCGGTGGTGCGCATGAACGAGGCGCCCGCGATCGACATCGTGCTGGTCGAAAGCACCGAAAAACCCGGCGGTATCGGCGAGCCTGCGACGGCCGTGGTGGTACCGGCGATTGCGAATGCGGTGGCGGCGCTCACGGGCAAGCGTGTGCGCAAATTGCCAATGACGGCGGAGGCGATCAAGGCCGCCTGAAGGGGCACAATACGGGGCATGGAAAGCCTTGATTTACGCGTGCTGGGCGATGCGCTCGCCTGGCACCGCGCCGGCCATGCGGTGACGCTGGTCACCGTGGTCGAAACCTGGGGCAGCGCACCCCGTCCCCCCGGCGCACTGCTGGCCGTGCGGGGTGACGGCGTCGTGAGCGGCTCGGTGTCCGGCGGCTGCGTGGAGGATGACCTCATCGCGCGCGTGAAGGCCGGTGAGAGCAGCGCGGCGCCTTCGATGATCGCCTACGGCGTGAGCAAGGAAGAGGCCGCGCGCTTCGGGCTGCCTTGCGGCGGCACGCTGCGGCTGGTGCAAGAGCCGCTGCGCGATATCGCCTGGGTCGAACAGTTGCTGGCCCGCACGGCGACGCACGAACTGGTGGCGCGGACGCTGACGCTGGCCAATGGCGAGGTGAAGCTCGCCGCCGCTTCGCGCGACCAGAGCATGCGCTTCGATGGCCTCGAACTGACAACCTTGTTCGGCCCGAAGTGGCGGTTGCTGGTGATCGGGGCCGGCCAGCTGTCGCAGGCCGTGGCGCAGATGGCGACCATGCTCGACTTCGAAGTGCTGGTGTGCGATCCGCGCGAGGAATACTCGAACACGCTCACCGGCACCGGTATCAGGCATGTGCCCGGCATGCCCGACGACGTGGTGCGCGAAATGCGGCCCGATGCGCACACCGCCGTCGTCGCACTCACGCACGACGCCAAGCTCGACGATATGGCGTTGCTCGAGGCCTTGCGTTCGGGCGCGTTCTACGTCGGCGCGCTCGGGTCGACACGCACCCAGGCGGCGCGCAAGCTCCGGCTGGCGGAACACTTCGGCCTGACCGACGAGGAACTGGCGCGCCTGCACGGTCCGGTCGGATTGCGCATCGGCGCCAAGACGCCCGCCGAGATCGCCGTGTCGGTCGTGGCGCAGATCGTCGAGTGCAAGAACCCCGCCGCGCAAGCCGCCAGGTCGGCCCCGGGCTGCGCCGTCGCGTGAGCCTACCGGCAGACATTTCGCTCCCTCTTCGCTCCATGACCCAACCCGTCGTGCTTGTCCTGGCCTCCGGCCGGGGCGAGCGCTTCGTCGCGTCGGGCGGCACCGGCTCCAAGTTGCACGCGCTGCTGGGCGGCAAGCCCGTGCTTGAGCGCACGTTGGATGCGGTGCGCGCCAGCGGGCTGCCGTGGCATCTCGAAGACGCCGGGCATGAGGGCATGGGGGATTCCATTGCGGCTGCGGTGCGTGCCACCCAGGATGCGACCGGCTGGCTGATCCTGCCTGGAGATTTGCCGCTGATTCGACCGCAAACCTTGCAGGCCGTCGCGGCAGCGCTGGAGAACAACGCAGTGGTGCTGGCCCACTACCGCGGCCAGCGCGGTCATCCGGTCGGGTTTGGCGCGTCCTGCCGCGATGCGCTATTGCTGCTGCAAGGACCGCAGGGCGCTGCGCTGGTGGTGCGCGCGCAGGCCACGATCAACCCCGTCGCGCAGCTCGAACTGGACGACCCGGGAATCGTGATTGACATCGATACGCTGCAGGATCTCGCGAACGCCGAGCGGCTGCTGGGGGCGACGTAGGAGTCAAGACCCAAGACATGCCTGCGCGTGGGCAGGGCCGGCGGCCCGGGTGTCCGTTCTCCGGCGCACGCTCGCGGGCGAACATGGCAGCGCTCGGACATTGCCGGCATCAACGCCGTGGTTGGCTCAACAACTCTGCAGCAACCGCGAATGGGCCTGCGCCCGGACACCCGAACCACCGACCCTACGAGGCGCTGGCTCACTCACAGGGAAGTCCCTTCTCCCCGCGCCCTCTCATTCGTTAAGGCGGGTGGTGCGTACTTGCGGGCGCAGGCCCATTCGCGGTTGCTACAGAGCGAGCGTTCCAGGAACCAAGTTAACGCCGTGTTGTTTGCGAACCCGGGCAGACGCCCGCGAGCGTGCGCCGGAGAACGCAAGTTCCACCGGCCGCCGTCGCGAGGTGGTCGCCTGAAACGGCACGCGTACTGTCTCATCGTTGCATCAGCTTGAGCAGCCGCTCCAGCCCGCGGTCGCGGATGTTGTGACGGCGCAGCTCTTCGAGCGTGCGGTGCGCGTAGTCGAGCGTGGTGCCGTAAATCCCCGACGACTCGGAAAAAATCTGC
>DATNCB010000010.1:0-3895 GCA_035571715.1 Ramlibacter sp. | reverse complement strand
GCATCGGGCGCGGGCGACAGGTCGTCGGTGTTGGTTTCGCCGGTCACCTTGAATATCGTCACCTTCATGCTTTGCGGCACCTCCGGACGGCTGGTGAACCACTCGGCGTCGGCCCAGCTTTGCAGCACCGCCTTGGCGTTGGCATTGCCCTTGTCGGCCTTCTCCTTGACGTCATGGAACTGGTCGAACATCAACAGCGTCTTCTTCAGGCCTGCGGCGGCAATGCCGCCCACCTTCGCGTCATCCAGCAGATCGACCAGCGGGCCGATGTTGTAGCCGCCAAGCATGGTCCCCAGCAGCTCGGTCGCCTTCTCGCGGCTGATGACGGCGCATTTCTCCGTGCCGTGCGCCACTGCCGCCAGATAACTTGCCTTGACCTTGGCCGCGTCGTCGACGCCCGCCGGCACGCGGTAGGTGATCAGGTTGACAAGGAACTCGGCCTCGCGCGGCGACGGGTTCTTCAGCAGCTCGATCAGGTCGGCGGTTTGCGCGGCCGACAGCGGCAGCGGCGGGATGCCGAGGGCGGTGCGCTCGGCAACATGGTTCACATAGGCTTGCAGCATTGTTAGTTTTCTCCGTTCAATCAGCAAAATTGGTGGTCACTAATTCGGGCCCGACTTGGCCGGCAGCGGTTCGAGCAGGCTGGGCATGGGATTCTTTTTCAGCGTCTCGTTCACCGCGGCCTGTGCCGGGGTCATGCAGTCGTCGGCCAGGCGCTTGC
Source organism: Ramlibacter sp. (assembly GCA_035571715.1). Classification (GTDB taxonomy): domain Bacteria; phylum Pseudomonadota; class Gammaproteobacteria; order Burkholderiales; family Burkholderiaceae_C; genus Ramlibacter. The sequence continues at coordinate 3,174 of DATNCB010000010.1, read as the reverse complement.
CCATTTTCTGGCTCATGAGCATCGACTTGTTGCCCAGTTGCAGCCACATGGCGCCGGCCCGCGGGTCTTCCAGGCGGATGGCGCCGGTGCGGCTTTCCACCGGATGCATCCGGAAGCGCTGGATGCCGGCACGAACAATGAAGAAACCTTCGCGCTTGTGCGGTGTGATGTGGACGGTTGCGCCGAGCTCGCAAGGTATGTCGCCGATGAGCACGCGCTTGGCGACCTCGAGGTCGGCCGGTGTGAGCGTGACGGCGGGGTCGTCGTCAACCGGCGTGGCCTCTTCGACCGCTTTTTGCGCCGAGGGCTTGAGCTTGCCTTTCTTGGGCGCCGGTTTGGCTGCCGGCTTGGCAGCCGGTATTGCCGGTTCAGTGGATTGCGCGAGCGCCAGCGCGGGCATTGCCGCTATCAGCAGCGTGGTGAGAAGGACCTTCATACAACTTGTCTCCGTGGATTTAATTTCACAGGGGTTCAAACCACCCCTGCACTTCTTGCGGCAGCTTCCTCCCGGTCCGGTGTGCCCTCTCCAACACCTGCCAGTAATAGCGGTAGCTTGCCCGATCCTCCAACTTGCCTTCGAAGCTGATGGGAGCCCAGTGAGCCTGGGCCGCAGCAGCTATTATTTTTGTAGCAATCTCGATCTCGTGCGCGCTCGGCGCGAACGCTTCCAGTATCGGCCGGATCTGGTCGGGATGGATGCTCCACATCCGCGTGAACCCAAGCTCAAGGGCGGCCCTTTTTGCCGCTGCGAAAAGGGACGTCTTATCCTTGAATTCCGTCACCACGCTATGCGACGGCACCTTGCCCCAGGCGTGGCACGCCGAAGCGATCTCGAGCTTGGCGCGCACCACCAGCGGATGCGTGAACTGACCCTCGATGCCCATGGCTTCGGCAGGAATCGCACCGCCGTGGGCCGCAACGAAATCCATCAGGCCGAAGCTGAGCGACTGCACCCGCGGATGCGCGGCAATTTCGAACGCGCGGTGCACCGCCGCCGGCGACTCGATCAGCACCTGCAGCGGCAACTGGCCTGCGCCGGCCGCATCGATCGCCTTGCAGGCGATTTCAACGTCCCGCACCGACTCCACCTTGGGAACCATGATATGGCACAGCTTCTTCCCGGCCCTGCCCGCGATGGTGGCGACGTCCTGCTCGAATGCCGGATGGCCCACCGGATGGATGCGCACCGCGATCCGCGCCTTGTCGCTGGCCAATGACGCGAGCGCCACCACCAGGGCCGCGTGCTCGGCCTCACCGCCGACGGGCGCACCGTCCTCGCAATCGAGCGTGACGTCGAAAACGCAGGCGCCGAATTCCTTATACATCTGCGCCTGCAACTCCAGGCTCTTGCGCATCCGCGCCTCGACGCCGCTGTAATGGTCGCAAACCGGCAGGAAACCGGTTTGCGCCTGGGCGCCAAGGAGCACTTCTCGCGGGTGCTTCACTTCCGCTCTGTCGCGATCAGAGCAGATGGGCTACGCCGGCCTGCTCTTCCTGAAGCTCTTTCAGGGTCTTGGCCATACGGTCCTGGCTGAACGCATCCATCGCCAGGCCTTGCACGATCTTGTACTTGCCGTTCTCGGTGGTCACCGGGAAGCCGAACATCACGTCCTTGGGAATGCCATAGTCGCCGTTGGACGGCACGCCCATCGTGACCCACTTGCCATTGCTGCCCAGGGCCCAGTCACGCATGTGGTCGATCGCGGCGTTGGCGGCGGAGGCCGCTGACGACACACCGCGAGCCGCAATGATTGCCGCACCGCGCTTGCCGACAGTCGGCAGGAACACTTCGGCGTTCCAGACCTGGTCATTGACCATGTCCTTGACGGCCTTGCCGTTCACGGTGGCAAAGCGGTAGTCAGCGTACATGGTGGGCGAATGGTTGCCCCACACGGTCAGCTTCTCGATGTCGCCCACCGCGACACCCGTCTTGGCGGCGATCTGCGACAGCGCGCGGTTGTGGTCCAGGCGCAGCATCGCAGTGAAGTTCTCGCGCGGCAGGCTGGGCGCGCTCTTCATCGCGATATAAGCATTGGTATTGGCGGGGTTGCCGACCACGAGCACCTTGACATTGCGGCTGGCGACCTTGTCCAGCGCCTTGCCTTGCGCCGTGAAGATCTGAGCGTTCGCCGCCAGCAGGTCGGCCCGCTCCATGCCCGGGCCACGCGGACGCGCCCCCACCAGCACCGCGTAGTCGGTGCCCTTGAAGGCGGTCATCGGGTCGCTGTGCGCTTCCATGCCGGCCAGCAACGGGAACGCACAGTCCTGCAGTTCCATCATCACGCCCTGGAGCGCCTTCTGGGCTTTCTCGTCGGGGATTTCCAGCAACTGGAGGATGAGCGGCTGGTCCTTGCCCAGCATTTCACCGGCGGCGATGCGAAACAGGATGGCGTAACCAATTTGACCGGCGGCGCCGGTAACGGCAACGCGGACGGGCTTTTTGCTCATGGGGAATCTCCGAATCAAGAGTGGCGGAAGGGGATCGGGGTCTGGATGCCGTGCGTGGCGCAAAGCCTCGCTGGACAATTCGGCAGTTTACTCTCGAAAACCCTTAGTTCGACAGCTTGTCTTATATCTTATACAAGATATCATCGCGTCGCATTCAGCCCCTTTTCGAACCGGCCCACTCTCCTCACGCAGCGATGGCGCAAACGCCTCCCCTTTCCGCCGATAGCGGCGTTGCGACGGCAGATGCGCCAGCGTCCGCGACGCCGGCATTCAGCCCGCTGTATCAGCAGATCAAGGCCCTGATCCTGCAAAGCCTGCAGGCCGGCGAATGGAAGCCCGGTGAGTCCATCCCGAGCGAGATGGACCTGGCGGTGCGCTTTCGTGTCAGCCAGGGCACGGTGCGCAAGGCCATCGACGAACTGGCGGCGGAAAACCTGGTGGTGCGACGCCAGGGCAAAGGCACTTTCGTGGCCACGCACGCGGAGCAGCACTTGCGCTATCGCTTCCTCAAGCTCATGCCGGACAGCGGCGACCGGGAGGGCGAAGGCTCGGCCCACCGCACGGTGCTGGAATGCCGGCGCGTGCGCGCAGCGGCAGAGGTCGCCCGCGCACTGGCTATGCGGCCCGGGGACGCCGTGCTGCAGGTGCGGCGCGTCCTGTCCTTCGCCGGCGTGCCCACCATCCTGGAAGACCTCTGGCTGCCCGGTAATGCGTTCAAAGGTTTGA
>DATNCB010000009.1:0-6317 GCA_035571715.1 Ramlibacter sp. | reverse complement strand
CCTTCGCCATGATCTCGCAGCGACGGATCCTGTCGCTGATCCACTTGTTTACGCTACAGGGCGCGACCCTGGCGTTAGCCACCGCCGTTGTGGGCTACGTGACGGGCCAGCCGCACCTTTACCTGTCTGCCGGCCTGACCCTGATACTCAAGGTGTTGCTCATCCCCTATCTGCTGCACCGCGTTATCGATCGTCTCCAGATCCGCTGGGACGTCGAGACGCTGATCAACATCCCGACCACGATGCTGATCGGCATCCTGGTCGTGATCTTCGCCTTCCACCTGGCGACGCCGATCGCGCAGCTGTCGTCCAGCTCGCTCGCGCGCGGCACGCTGGGCATCGCGCTGGCGTGCGTGCTGCTTTCGTTCCTGATGATGATCACGCGGGCCAAGGCGGTGCCGCAGGTGGTCGGTTTCCTGTCGATGGAAAACGGCCTGTTCTTCGCGGCGACGTCCGGCACCTATGGCATGCCGATGGTCGTGGAGCTGGGCATCGCCCTGGACGTGCTGATCGGCGTGCTGATCCTGGGCGTGTTCATGTTCCAGATCCGCGAACAGTTCGACAGCCTGGACATTCGCCACCTGGAAAAACTCAAAGACCAATAGAAGACCAATCGGATGGACGTCTTTTCCCTCGTTCTGGGTTGCCCGCTGGCGGGCGGTGTCGTGCTGGCGCTGTTCGGCCACCGCGACGTCGCACGGGACATCAATGTGGCGTTCAGCTTCGGTACCTTCCTGGCCGCGTGCGCCCTCACGGCGCGGGTGATCTCGGGCGGGCCGATGTTCGCCTTCAACGAGGAATTTTTCATCGATCCGCTGAACGTGTTCCTGGTGACGCTGACGGCCTTTGTCGGCCTGACCACGGCGGTGTTTTCCCGGCCGTACATGCGCGTGGAGCGCGACCACGGCAAGATGACGCCCAATCGCCTGCGCCTGTACCACAGCATGTACCAGATGTTCAGCTTCACGATGCTGCTGGCACTGACGACCAACAACATGGGCATCCTGTGGGTCGCGATGGAGGCGGCCACGCTCACCACCGTGCTTCTGGTCAGCGTCTACCGCACCGCCGCCAGCCTCGAAGCTGCCTGGAAATACTTCATTCTCTGCGGCGTTGGCATCGCACAGGCGCTGTTCGGCACCGTGCTGCTGTACATGGCGGCCGAGAAGGTGCTTGGCTCCGAGGGTGGGGCCCTGCTGTGGACCCACCTTGACGCGGTCAAGCTGGGGCTGGACCCGAACATCATGACGCTGGCTTTTGCGTTCCTGTTCATCGGTTACGGCACCAAGGTCGGGCTGGTGCCGCTGCACAACTGGCTGCCCGACGCGCATGCCGAGGGCCCGACCCCGGTTTCCGCCGTGCTGTCCGGGCTCCTGCTCAACGTGGCGCTCTACGCGGTGCTGCGCTGCAAGGTGCTCACCGACGGCGCGCTGCAAAGCCATCTGGCCGGCAACCTGATGATGGGCTTCGGTCTGGTATCGGTGGTCGCGTCGGCGTTTCTGCTGATCCGGCAGAAGGACGTCAAGCGGATGTTTGCTTATTCGTCGATCGAGCACATGGGGCTGATGACGTTCGCCTTCGGCATGGGCGGGCCGATTGCCAGCTTCGCCGGCCTGTTGCACATGACGGTGCACTCACTGGTCAAATCCGCCATTTTCTTCGCGGTCGGCCACGCCGCGCAGAAAGCCGGTACGCAACTGATGGAAGAAATTCGTGGCCTGATCAAGGTGAGCCCCACCGTCGCGTGGGGCTTGATGCTGGGATCGCTGGCCATCCTGGGCATGCCGCCGTTCGGCGTTTTCGCCAGCGAGTTCCTGATCGTGACCACGGCCATGCGCGAGCAGCCGTGGGCGACGCCGTTCCTGCTGGTCGCGCTCGGCGTCGCCTTCGCGACGGTATTCAGCCGGGTGCAGCCGATGGTCTTCGGTGACACCAACGTCAAGCCGCTGCCGCATCCGCCGGCACTGATTCCGGTGTTCCTGCACCTGGGTCTTGCCTTGATGCTCGGCCTGTACATCCCGACTTACCTGGACATCTGGTACCGGCAGGCGGCGCGGATGCTGGGCAACTAGGCAAGCAGCTTGAACGAAATGACGATCTCGGGATTGAAGCTCGAACTGCAGCGGCTGCCGGCGCCGCTGCCGCTGTGGCACGCCGGCGTCGATGCGATCCAATGGCTGGCGGCGGCGCGCGCGGTGGCGCAGTCCGGTGGCCGGCTGGTGTCGCTGTGGGGCTGCGACCGGTCCGGTGGCGCGGACACGGCGTTGGCGGTGTGTGCCGCCTATGCCGTCAAGGATGGCCTGGTCTGGCTCGACCTGCCGCTGGATGGGGAGACGGCTTACCCCGATCTCGCAGGCATTTTTCCGTTCGCCGGCCGGATGCAGCGCGCGGCGGCCGATCTGCTGGGCATCACGGCGCGTGACTCTGAAGACACCCGCCCGTGGCCGAATCACGGGGCCTGGCCCGAAGGCTATTTGCCGCTGCGCCGCGATGCTACGGCGGCGGTGGGCTCGATGAGCCCGCGTTCGGCGCAGGACTATGCGTTCGTGCGGGTGGAGGGCGACGGTGTCCACGAAATCGCCGTGGGGCCGGTGCATGCGGGGATCATCGAGCCGGGGCATTTCCGTTTTTCCGTGGTCGGAGAAAAGGTGCTGCGGCTGGAGCAGCGCCTGGGCTACACGCACAAGGGGATCGAGCAGCGCTTCACGCGGCTCGCGCCGCTCGAAGGCCACAAGCTCGCGGGGCGGGTTTCGGGCGACTCCACCGTGGCGTTCGCCTGGGCTTACTGCATGGCGCTCGAATCGGCAGCGGGCTGCGGCGTGCCGGAACGCGCGCAATGGCTGCGCGCGCTGCTGCTGGAGCGCGAGCGGGTGGCCAACCACCTGGGCGACCTCGGCGCCCTGGGCAACGATGCGGCCCTGTCGTTCGGGCTGGCCCAGTTCTCACGCCTGCGCGAAGATTGGCTGCGGCTGTCGCAGCTGGCCTTCGGTCACCGTCTGATGATGGACTGTGTCCTGCCCGGCGGTGTCGCCGTCGACCTGGACGCGTCGATGCGCCAGCGCATCCAGCATCAATGCGACGACATCGAGGCCGAGGTTCGCGCGTTGGCAAGGATCTACGAGTCGCACGCGGGGCTGCAGGATCGATTCGCCACGACGGGCACGGTCGCGCCGCAACTAGCGGCGCAACTGGGCCTGATCGGGCTGGCTGGCCGCGCCAGTGACCAGCACGCGGACCTTCGCTGCGACCAAGCCTGGGCGCCTTATGACGGTCTGGGCGTCAACATGGCCGGCCACCAGAACGGCGACGTGGCCGCGCGCGTGGCCGTGCGTTTTCAGGAGACATTCGAGTCGCTGCGCCTGTTGCGCGTCTTGTGCGACAAGCTTCCGGGTGGCCAGGTGCGTACCGCCGTCGAGCTGCCGCGGCAGAGCGCGATCGGCGCGGGTTGGATCGAGGGCTGGCGCGGCGAGGTCTTCGTGGCGCTGGAGCTGGCGGGCGATGCCGGCATTACGCGCTGCCATTGCCACGATCCGTCGTGGCAGAACTGGCCGGTGCTCGAACACGCAGTGATCGGCAACATCGTGCCGGACTTTCCGCTGATCAACAAATCCTTCAACCTCAGCTACTCGGGACAGGACCTGTAATGGGACACGACCTCTGATATGTGGAAGATCGTCCGACAGATCGCGCGCGCGGGCATCCGCACCGAGGCGCCGCCGTTCGCGGCCGGCGACGAATTGCAGGTGGTGGAGCGCATCCACAAGGACATCCTTGCCATCCTGGGCCAGGCGCTGGCGATTCGCCAGGTGGACGCGGGCTCGTGCAACGGCTGCGAGCTGGAGATCAACGCCCTGAACAACCCCTACTACAACCTGGAAGGGCTGGGCATCAAGTTTGTCGCCAGCCCGCGCCATGCGGACATGCTGCTCGTCACAGGCCCGGTCTCGCGCAACATGGAGGCGGCCCTGCGGCGCACCTACGAGGCGACGCCGGAACCGCGCCTGGTGGTGGCGATCGGCGACTGCGGCTGCACTGGCGGCATCTTCGGCGAGAGCTACGCCTCGTGCGGCGCAGTGGCCAACGTGCTGCCCGTGGATGTCACGGTGCCGGGCTGTCCGCCGGCGCCGCTGGAGATCATGCGCGGGATCCTCAGCGCGGTACGGCGCCGCCGGTAGGTCCTTCAATCGCCCGGCAGCACCGCACCGACCGCCTTGCCGGTCAGGCGCACGGCGCCGACGGCTGCGTCAGCCGCGAGGCCGACACCTGTGACGGCAACGCTGGCCGCGGTTCCGGCAACGGTGACGACGGCGCAGCCGGTTGAAAGGGCAATCGCGACGGCCACGATGCAAGATATTGCTGCGCCACGAAGCGGGGATGAGGTACTGCTAGACATCCGTCGTCCTTTGAAGATCGACAGATATTACAGATGAGGTGTAACGCCGCAATGACAAAAACTACTATCGCAACCGCATGCCAGGCTGCGCGCCGGGCCACGGGTTGAGGATGTAGACGCCCGGCTGCGCCTTCTCGTTCGCGTGGCTGGCGGCCAGCACCATGCCTTCGCTGATGCCGAACTTCATCTTGCGCGGCGCCAGATTTGCCACCACCACCGTGAGCTTGCCGATCAACTCGGAAGGCTGGTAAGCAGCAGCAATGCCGGCGAACAAACTGCGCGGTTTGGCTTCGCCGACGTCGACCGTCAGGCGCAGCAATTTCTTCGACCCTTCGACTGGTTGGCAATCGACGATCTTCGCAATGCGCAGATCGATCTTCGCGAAATCATCGATCGTGATGGTGGGTGCGATTGCCTCGCCACCCGGCAGTTCACTGCCTCCTTTTCCTGGAGGTTCGCTCCCTCTCCCGCTTGCGGGAGAGGGCTGGGGTGAGGGCGCTTCCGCCGGCGGCTCGAACAGCGCATCGAGCAGCTTCATGTCCACGCGCTGCATCAGGTGCTTGTATTCACCCACTTGATGGCCTTCGCCCAGCGGCGCGGCGGCATTCTTCCAATCGAGCGGCAGGCATTTCAGAAAGGCTTCGGCTTGCAGCGCGAGCTCAGGCAATATCGGCTTCAGGCAGGCGGTGAGCACCTTGAACATCTCGATGCATTCCGAACACACTTGCGCCGCTTCGCCGCGCTTGCCTTCCTTGACCAGCTTCCATGGCGCCGCACCGTCGAATCGCAGGTTCACCTCGTCGGCGAAGGCCATGATTTCGCGCAGCGCCTTGCCATATTCGCGCGCTTCGTACAAGACCCTGACGCGATCCACGAGGCCGGCCGGTTCGAGCCGCTCGACAAGGCTCTTCACCAATTTGCCGCCGTCCAGGAATTTGACGGCACGGCTGGCGATGTTGACGTACTTGCCGATCAGGTCGGCGTTGACGCGGGCAACGAAGTCATCCGGGTTGAAGTCGACATCTTCCACCTTGCCGTTGAGTTTGGCGGCGATGTAGTAGCGCAGCCACTCGGGGTTCATGCCGAGCGACAGGTACTTGAGCGGATCGATGCCGGTGCCGCGGCTCTTGCTCATCTTCTCGCCGCTGACGGTGATGAACCCGTGCACATTGACCTGGCTGGGCGTCTTGCGGCCGGAGAACTCCAGCATCGCCGGCCAGAACAGAGTGTGGAAGTAGACGATGTCCTTGCCGATGAAATGCACCTGCTCGACGTCGTTGTCCTTGGCGATGAATTCCTCGAACGTCTGGTTGGTGCGCGAAGGCACGTGCCAGTGGTTCTTCGCCTGGCCCTTGTCGAAATGGTTTTTCAGGCTGGCCAGGTAGCCGATCGGCGCATCCAGCCAGACGTAGAAGTACTTGCCCGGTTCGTCCGGAATCTCGATGCCGAAGTAGGGTGCGTCGCGGCTGATGTCCCAGTCGTTCATGCCGGCTTCGAACCACTCGCTGGCCTTCTTCGCCATCTCGGGCTGGAGTTTTCCGTCCTGCGTCCAGCCCTTCAGGAAGTCCACTACCTTTGGGTCCGACAACCTGAAGAAAAAATGCTCCGAGCTGCGCAGTTCGGGCGTGGCGCCGGTGAGGGCTGAATACGGGTTGATCAGGTCGGTGGGCGAATAGACGCTGCTGCACACTTCGCAGGCGTCGCCGAACTGGTCCTTGGAATGGCAAGTCGGGCATTCGCCCTTGATGTAGCGGTCGGGCAGGAACATGCCCTTGACCGGGTCGTAGAACTGCTCGACGGTCCTTGTGGCGATCATGCCGCCAGCCTTCAGGCGCTGGTAGATGGCGCGGGCCAGCTCGGCATTCTCGGGGCTTTCGGTCGAGTGCCAGTTATCGAACTTGATATGGAACCCGTCCAGGTATTC
>DATNCB010000008.1:0-2545 GCA_035571715.1 Ramlibacter sp. | reverse complement strand
GATTGCCGGTGAGCAGTTTGAGCCCGCCGGTTGCGCTGAACGGCTCGGCGACGGGACGCACGATGTCGGTGTCGCGCGATGGGCCGATGTCGTGCCAGACGATGTTGCCGCTCGCGCTGCCCCCACCCCCGCCCTCCCCCGGAAGGGGAGGGAGTGAATTGCCCTGCGCTCGAGCGGCGAAATTGGCTTGCCCCCTCCCCTCCCGGGGGAGGGTTGGGGTGGGGGCAAAGTTGGCGGCAAGTGCCGGCTCCCGCGTGTACTCGCGGATGCCGCCACTGCGCACCGTGAGCACATCTTCGTGCATCAGCCCGGCGTCCAGCAGCTCGCGGATGACATAACCGGGACCACCCGCGGCCTGGAACTGGTTCACGTCCGCGGTCCCGTTCGGATAGACCCGCGCCAGTAGCGGCACGACGGCCGACAGCTGCGCGAAATCATCCCAGTCGATCATGATGCCGGCCGAGCGTGCCACCGCGACCCAGTGGATCAGGTGGTTGGTCGAGCCGCCGGTAGCCAGCAATGCGGCCATCGCGTTGACGATGGCGCGCTCATCGACCAGCCGCCCGATCGGCGCGAACCGCTTTGTCTTGACGATGCCCAGCACCGTGCGCACCGCCTCGCGCGTCAGTTCGTCGCGCAGTTCGGTGCCCGGATTGACGAACGCCGTGCCCGGCACGTGCAGGCCCATCGCTTCCAGCAGCATCTGGTTGCTGTTGGCGGTGCCGTAGAAGGTGCAGGTACCCGGCCCATGGTAGGCGCGCGATTCGGCATCGAGCAGCGCGTTGCGCCCGACGAGCCCCTGCGCGGCCTGCTCGCGCACCTTGGACTTGTCGCTGTTGGACAAGCCGCTGGGCATCGGTCCGCCCGGCACGAATACCGTCGGCAAATGGCCGAAATGCAGCGCGCCGATCAGCAGGCCCGGCACGATCTTGTCGCAGATGCCCAGCATCAACGCGGCATCGAACACATCGTGGCTCAGCGACACCGCCGTCGCCAGCGCGATCACATCGCGCGAGAACAGGCTCAGCTCCATGCCGGACGTGCCCTGCGTCACGCCGTCGCACATCGCGGGCACGCCGCCGGCCACCTGGGCCGTGGCGCCGTGCTTGCGCGCTTCGTCCTTGATCACGTCCGGATACCGCCCCAGCGGCGCGTGGGCGGACAGCATGTCGTTGTAGGCATTGACGATGCCGATGTTGGGCGCTTTCTCGGTCACCACGCGCAGCTTGTCGTTCGATGGCAGGCCGGCGAAAGCATGGGCCACGTTGGCGCAGCCCATGCGGTCGGCACCGCGCTCGCGTGCCGCGGCTGCGTCGATCAGGCGCAGATAAGCAGAGCGCCGCGGCGCGCTGCGCTCGCGAATGCGTTCAGTGACCTTGGCGAAAACAGGATGAAGGCTCATCGTTGGTAATCCAGCTAACGGCCAATCGTAATGCGCTTCACTGGTAATGCGCTTCACTGCTTCAATGCCGTGACTTCGATCTCGATCTTCATGCGCGGATCAGCCAGGCCCGCGGAGATCATCATCGCTGCGGGCCTCACATCGCCGAAATACTTGCGCAGCACCGGCCAGCATTGCTCGAACTGAGAGCCGTCCGGCAGGACGTAGGTCGCGCGAACCACATCCTTCAGGCTAGCTCCGGCTTGCTCCAGCGCCGCCTCGATGTTCTTGAGGCATTGCTCGGTCTGGTCGACGAGACTGTCCGAAATCGACATGGTCGAATAGTCGAACCCGGTCGTGCCCGAGACAAACACCCAGTCGCCGGCAACGACGGCCCGGGAATAGCCGATCTGCGCTTCGAAGGTGGAACCCGAACTGATGAGTTTTCTGGTCATGGCATTTCCCGGCATGGCGGAGAAAACATAAGTCTACGTGCGAAGCACTGCATTGTTATTGATGAATCAAGCAGCGCTGGCCGATGCTCGACGTTAAAGTTCCGGCTATGAGTCCCACGCAGAACCTGAAGCCGCTGCGCGACCCAGCGCCCATGCTGGAGCGGGTGCTGCAGGAATGGGGCGGACACGAAGACCTGTGGATCTTCGGCTACGGCTCGCTGATCTGGCGGCCGGACTTCGAGTTCGCGGAACGGCGGGCCGCCAAGGTCCACGGCTGGCACCGCGCGCTGAAGATGTGGAGCCGGATCAACCGCGGCACGCCGGAGCGCCCGGGCCTGGTGTTCGGCATGCTGTCGGGCGGCTGCTGCCAGGGCATGGTGTTCCGCATTCCCCGGCAGGCCGGCCAGCAGGTGCTGACGCGGCTGTGGTCGCGTGAAATGATGATGGGCGTTTATGACCCGAGGTGGCTGGCCTGCCAGACCAGCCATGGTTCCGTGACCGCGCTGGCCTTCACGCTGTCGCGCAAGAGCCCAAGCCACACGGGCGTGCTCACCGAGGAGCAATACCGGCAGATTTTTTCCGAGTCGTCGGGGATTTACGGCACCACGCTCGACTACGCGCACCGCACGCTCGAAGAGCTGCGCCGTCACAACATCCGCGACCGCGGGCTGGAGCGGCTGCTCAAGCTGATGCAACGATGAGACAGTAC
>DATNCB010000007.1:0-3746 GCA_035571715.1 Ramlibacter sp. | reverse complement strand
CTCACCGCGAACTTGCCGACCGCATTGCCGGGCCAGTTGTGCATGCCGAACACGGCTTCCATCGGGAACTGCTCGAACAGGCCGTCCTTGATCATTTCGCGCGCGCCGCCGCCGCCTTCTTCCGCCGGCTGGAAGATCAGGTAGACCGTGCCGTCGAAGTTGCGGTTCTTGGCGAAATGCTGGGCTGCCGCGAGCAGCATGGCCACATGCCCGTCGTGGCCGCAGGCGTGCATCTTGCCCTTGTGCCGGCTGGCGTGGCTGAAGGTGTTGAACTCCTGCATCGGCAGCGCATCCATGTCGGCGCGAAGGCCGACTGCGCGCGAACCGGTGCCGTTCTTGACGATGCCGACGACGCCGGTGATCCCCAGGCCGCGGTGGACCGGGATGCCCCATTCAGTGAGCTTTTGCGCCACCACGTCGGCGGTGCGCACCTCTTCGAAACACAGTTCGGGATGGGCATGGATGTCGCGCCGGATGGCGGCGATGGCCGCCGCCTGGGTCACCATGGAGTCGAGGATGTTCATGTCTATGTCTTGTTCGCTTGGAACCTTCCAGTCTAGCCGTTGCCCCGCACCTCTGCAGGCAGCCTGCGCCATGACCGGATATCCGGGAGAATCCGGCGATGGATCCCACAACGACCGTTTCGCCGCGCGCACTCAAATTGGCGCAAACCCTGGTGCGCATCAATACGGTGAGCGCGCATTCAAACCTGGCGCTGATCCACTTCATTCGTGATGAGCTGGCGCGGCTGGGGGTGGCCAGCCGTCTCACGTACAACGCCGAGAAGACCAAAGCCAACTTGTTTGCCACCCTCGGGGAGGGCAAGCCGGCCGGAGTCATACTTTCCGGTCACACGGACACGGTGCCGTGGGACGGTCAGGAATGGTCGGCCGATCCGCTGAGCGCGGCTGTGGCCGACGGCCGGCTGTATGGCCGCGGTTCGGCCGACATGAAGAGCTTTATCGCAGTTGCGTTGGCGCACGCCGCCGGTTTCCTGGACAGCAAGGCGCCGTTCGCCATTCACCTGGCCTTCAGCTATGACGAAGAAGTCGGCTGTTTCGGCGTCAGGGAGCTGATTGCGGATATGCGCGATGCCGGCGTGGCGCCGCTGGCATGCATCGTGGGCGAGCCCACTAGCATGGTGCCGGCGATCGCGCACAAGGGGGTGTACCGCTACAAGTGCTGTGTTCGCGGCAAGGAGGCCCACTCGGCGCTGACGCCGCAATCGGTCAACGCGATCGAGATGGCGGCACGAATCGTGGGCAAACTGCGCGACATGGCCGAGGGCTTCCAGCGCGAGGAGCCGCGCTACGAGGGCTTCGACGTGCCGTTCTCCACCGCCAGTGTGGGCCAGTTCCACGGCGGCATGGCGGACAACGTGGTGCCGCGAGATGCGCAGTTCCGCTACGAATTTCGCGACCTGCCCACAGCCGACGTGCGGGCGATGCAGCAAGAGGTGCTTGACCATGCGCGCTCGCTCGAGCCGGCCATGAAGGCCGTGGCGCCGGAAGCGGGCTTTCGCTTCGAAACCATTTGCGAAATCCCCAGCTTCCTGGGCTCGGCCACGGACGGCGTCACGCGCTTGGCCCAGCGGCTGTCGGGCGAACAGCGCACGACGCTGGTGGCCTTCGGTACCGAGGCGGGAATTTTCAAGAACGCCGGCATTCCCACGGTTGTGTGCGGTCCGGGCAGCATCAGCCAGGCGCACCAGCCCGACGAATACGTGAGCCTGGAACAGCTGGCGCGGTGCGAGGCATTCATGCGAGGGCTGGCGGCGGTGCGGGAGATCGGCTGAGTTACCTTGCGATGAAAATACATGGACACGGCACAAGCCGTGCGCTTACCTCATGAGTAGCACCATTGGCATTTCCCGCAGCCCGGACCCGCGCAATGCCGACGCCTTATTCGTGCGCGGTGCATGCCCGCACGATTGCCCCGACACCTGCGCGCTGATCACCACCGTGGTCAACGGAGTCGCGACTGAAGTGCGTGGCAACCCGCAGCACAGGCACACGCAGGGTGTTCTGTGCACGAAGGTCTCACGCTACACCGAACGCACGTACCACCCTGAGCGGCTGCTGTATCCGCTGCGGCGCAGCGGCCCCAAGGGGTCCGGGCAATTTGAGCGCGTGGGCTGGGATGAGGCCTTGGCCGACATCGCACGGCGCCTGCAGGCGATCGCGCGGCGCGAGCCGCAGGCCATCGTTCCCTACAGCTACGCCGGCACCATGGGACTGGTGCAGGGCGAGAGCATGGCCAGTCGCTTTTTTCACAAGCTCGGCGGCTCCTTGCTCGACCGCACGATCTGCTCCAGCGCCGGCGGTGAGGGCCTGACCCACACCTTGGGGGGCAAGGTGGGCATGAAGGTGGAGTTCTTCGCGCAATCCAGGCTCATCCTCATCTGGGGCAGCAATTCCATCACCAGCAACCTGCATTTCTGGCGCCTCGCCCAGGAGGCCAAGCGTGCCGGCGCCAGGCTGGTGTGCATCGATCCGCGGCGCAGCGAAACTGCCGAAAAGTGCCACGAGCATGTCCAGCTGCTTCCCGGCACCGATGCCGCGCTCGCACTGGCCATCATGCATGAGCTCATCGTCAACGACTGGCTCGACCATGAATACATCGCGCAGTTCACGCTGGGCTGGGATGCCCTGCGCGAGCGGGCGCTGCGCTGGAGTCCGGAACGGGCCAGCGCCGTCTGCGGCGTGCCAGCGGCGCAAATCCGCTCGTTGGCGCGCGACTGGGGTACGACCCGGCCCGCCGCCATCCGCCTGAATTACGGTATGCAGCGCGTGCGCGGCGGCGGCAATGCGGTGCGGGCGATCGCCTGCCTGCCGGCGCTGACGGGCGCCTGGCGCGAGCCGGCCGGCGGCTTGTTGCTATCGAGTTCTGGCATGTTCCCGGTCGACAAGGCGGCGTTGCAGCGGCCCGACCTGCTGGCCGGTCGCAGTCCGCGCACGATCAACATGAGCACAATCGGAAACGATCTGCTGCGCGCGGCCTCGCCGCAGTTCGGTCCAAGGATAGACGCGCTGGTCGTTTACAACAGCAATCCGGTGGCCGTGGCGCCCGAGTCCGGGAAAGTGGTGGCTGGCTTCGCGCGCGAGGACCTGTTCACGGTGGTGCTGGAACACTTCCAAACCGACACGGCCGACTATGCCGACTATGTCCTGCCCGCGACGACCCAGCTGGAACACTGGGACGTGCATCTGTCGTATGGGCATACCGACGTGCTGCTCAACCGGCCGGCGATCGCGACATTGGGCGAGGCCCGGCCCAACACGCAGGTCTTCCGCGAACTCGCGCTGCGCCTCGGTTACGACGAGCCTTGCTTCGCCGAAGACGACGAAAGCCTTTGTCGCAGCGCCTACGGCGGCCGGGTCGATTTCAATCAGCTTCTGGAGCAAGGCTACGCGTCGCTCGAGGTGCCCGACGCACCTTTCGCCGCCGGTGGTTTTCCGACGCCTTCGTGCAAGTGCGAATTCTTCAGCGAGCGGCTGGCGCGGCAAGGCCTGGACGGCCTGCCGGACCATCTGCCCAATTACGAGGCTAGCGGTGCATCGGAACGCTTCCCCCTGGCGATGATCTCGCCGCCGGCACGCAATTTTCTCAACTCCAGCTTCGTCAACGTGAGCAGCCTCCAGCAAGCAGAGGGCGAGCCGCTGCTCGAAATCAATGCCGGCGACGCGGCCGCTCGCGGCATCGCCTCCGGTGTTCTCGTGCGGGTGTTCAACGATCGGGGCGAGTAC
>DATNCB010000006.1:0-7841 GCA_035571715.1 Ramlibacter sp. | reverse complement strand
CGGCTTTTGCTTTGCAGGAATGGCGGCTGCCCAGGACATCACAGGCGCCGGCGCCACGTTCCCGGCGCCGCTGTACGCCAAGTGGGCGTCGGATTACAACAAGGCCACCGGCATCAAGATCAACTACCAGTCGGTCGGTTCGGGCGCGGGCATCAAGCAGATCGACTCCAAGACGGTGGCCTTCGGCGCGTCCGACATGCCGCTGAAGGACGATGAACTGGCCAAGAAGGGCCAGATGCAGTTTCCGACCGTGATCGGCGGCGTGGTGCCGGTGATCAACATCAAGGGCATTGCACCCGGACAGCTCAAGCTCAACGGTCAGGTGCTGGGCGACATCTACCTGGGCAAGATCACCAAGTGGACCGATCCGGCGATCAAGGCGCTGAATCCGTCGTTGCCGCTGCCTGACGCCGCGATCGCGGCGGTTCGCCGCGCCGACGGCTCGGGCACCACCTTTATATTCACCAACTACCTGTCCAAGGTGAACCCTGAGTGGAAGGCCAAGGTAGGCGAGGGTACGGCGGTGAATTGGCCGGCCGGTGCGGGCGGCAAGGGCAATGAAGGCGTCGCTGCCTTCGTGAATCGCCTGCCCAATTCGATCGGCTACGTCGAGTACGCGTACGTCAAACAGAGCAAGATGACGTATGCCCAGATGCAGAACTCGGCGGGCAATTTCGTCGCACCCGACGACACGGCGTTCAAGGCCGCGGCGGCCGGCGCGGAATGGTCCAAGAGCTTCTACCAGATCCTCACCAACCAGCCGGGCAAGGACGCCTGGCCAATCACCGGCGCCACTTTCATCCTGATGTACAAGAATCAGGACAAACCCGGCGAAGCGGCCGCCGCGCTCAAGTTCTTCGACTGGGCGTACAAGAACGGCGACAAGACTGCTGAAGAGCTGGACTATGTCCCGATGCCGGCGGTCGTGAAGACCCAAATCGAAAAGGCGTGGGGCGAAATAAGGGACGCGTCGGGCAAGACCATCGCGTTCAAGTAACGGCGCGGAACGCAAGCGGCGCGAGGTTGCGATGGGCCCCTTGATGTCCTCTACACTTCCGGCCCATGAGACCGCAATGGAGCTGGCCGGCAAAGGCCTTGCACGCCGGATGACGCCCCCTTCAAGGCGTCCCCCGCGACGCAACGCATGGGCCGACATGCTGTTCGGCTGGATTGCGAAAGCCGCCGCTCTGATCACGCTCGGGCTGCTGGCAGGCATCCTCATATCCCTGGTGGTCGGTGCCTGGCCGGCCATCGAAAAATATGGCCTGGGCTTCCTCGCCAACAGCGTATGGGACCCGGTCGGCGGCGAGTTCGGCGGGCTGGTGATGATCTACGGCACGCTCGCCACATCGCTGATCGCGCTCGTCGTCGCCGTGCCGGTAAGCTTCGGTATTGCCCTTTTCCTCACGGAGCTGTCGCCGGCCTGGCTCAAGCGCCCGCTGGGCACCGCCATCGAGCTGTTGGCGGCCGTGCCGTCGATCGTGTACGGCATGTGGGGACTGCTGGTGTTCGGCCCCATCCTCGCGACGTTCGTCCAGCAGCCGCTGCAGGCGCTGTTCGCCGGCATACCGTACCTGGGCGCGTTGGTGTCGGGCCCGCCGGTGGGCATCGGCATCCTGTCGGCCGGAATCATTCTCGCCATCATGATCATCCCGTTTATCGCGGCCGTGATGCGCGACGTGTTCGACGTCACACCTCCAATGCTCAAGGAGTCGGCCTATGCGCTGGGCTCAACGACGTGGGAGGTCGTGTTCAAGGTCGTTCTGCCCTACACCAAGGCTGGCGTCATCGGCGGCATCATGCTCGGCCTGGGCCGCGCGCTGGGCGAAACCATGGCGGTCACCTTCGTGATCGGCAACTTCAACCAACTCGACTCCCTGTCGCTGTTCCAGGCCGCCAACAGCATCACCTCGGCGCTGGCCAACGAGTTCGCGGAGGCCGCCAGCGGGCTGCACCAGGCGGCCTTGATCTACCTGGGCCTGGTGCTGTTCTTCATCACGTTCGTCGTGCTTTCGCTGTCCAAGGTGCTGCTGGCACAGCTGCGCAAGAGGGAGGGGGCGAAAGCATGAGCGAGGCTAGCACCGGCGAGCGCCTGATCCAGCATGCGGATCGTAGTCAGGAACGCGTGCGCCTGTTCGAAAAACGCAAGCGGGTCAATCAGCTGGCGTTGACGCTGTCGCTTGCCGCGATGGCCTTCGGCGTCTTCTGGCTGGTGTGGATCCTTTGGGAAACCTTGCGGCTGGGCGTGGCCGGCCTTTCCTGGGCCATGCTGACCCAGATGACGCCGCCGCCCAACGAAGCGGGCGGCCTGGCCAACGCTATTTACGGTTCGTTCCTGATGGTGATGCTGGCTACCTTCGTCGGCACACCGATCGGCATCATGGCCGGCATCTACCTCGCGGAGTACGACACCAAGGGCTGGTTGGGCTCGCTCACGCGCTTCGTCAACGACATCCTGCTGTCGGCGCCATCCATCGTCATCGGGCTGTTCGTGTACGCCGTGGTCGTGGCGCGCTACAAGAGTTTTTCCGGGTGGGCCGGCGTCATCGCGCTGGCGCTGATCGTGATACCGGTGGTCATCCGCACCACCGAGAACATGCTGATGCTGGTTCCCTCGGGCCTGCGTGAAGCGGCCTATGCGCTGGGGGCGCCAAAATGGAAGGTGATCATGAGCATCACGCTTCGCGCCGCCCGCGCCGGTGTGGTGACCGGAATCCTGCTGGCGGTGGCCCGCATTTCAGGCGAGACCGCGCCCTTGCTCTTCACCGCCTTGAGCAACCAGTTCTGGACTTCGAGCCTGGGCGAACCGATGGCCAGCCTGCCGGTGACAATTTTCAAGTTCGCGATGAGCCCGTACGAGAACTGGCAGCAGCTGGCCTGGTCCGGCGTGTTCCTCATCACCGTGGCCGTACTGGGCCTGAACATCCTGGCTCGCGTACTCACGCGCAGCAAGATCTGAAAAGGCATTGGATGGCTACCTTCACCACCCCCAGCGAGCGGTCGAAAATTTCGGTGAAAAAGCTCGACTTCTACTACGGCAAGTTCCACGCGCTCAGGGACATCAACCTGGAAATCGCGGAGAAGAAGGTCACCGCCTTCATCGGTCCCTCGGGCTGCGGTAAATCGACACTGCTGCGCACCTTCAACCGCATGTACGAGCTTTATCCGGAGCAGCGGGCCGAGGGCGAAATCGTGCTCGACGGAGAAAACCTGCTGACGTCGAAGCAGGACGTGGCCCTGATCCGCGCCAAGGTCGGCATGGTGTTCCAGAAGCCCACGCCATTTCCGATGTCGATCTACGACAACATCGCCTTCGGCGTGCGCCTGTTCGAGCAATTGGGCGCAACCGATATGGACGATCGCGTCGAATGGGCGCTGCGAAAGGCGGCCTTGTGGGGCGAGGTGAAGGGCAAGCTGTCGCAAAGCGGGGCCGGGTTGTCCGGGGGCCAGCAACAACGCCTTTGCATCGCGCGCGGTATCGCCATCAAACCCGAGGTGCTGCTGCTCGACGAGCCGTGCTCGGCGCTGGACCCGATCTCGACGGGCAAGATCGAGGAGCTGATTGCGGAACTCAAGAACGACTACACCGTCGTCATCGTCACCCACAACATGCAACAGGCGGCGCGCGTCAGTGACTACACTGCCTACATGTACCTGGGGGACCTGGTCGAGATGGGCGCGACGGAGCAGATCTTTTTCAAGCCCAAGCGCAGAGAGACGGAAGACTACATCACCGGGCGGTTCGGATAGGGCCTGTTCACACTAGGGAGACACGCAATGGCTGACAAACACCTCTCCACCCAGTTCGACAGCGAGCTCACCACCGTTTCGACCCGGGTCATGGAGATGGGTGGCCTGGTCGAATCGCAGATCCGGACCGCCGTCCATGCGCTGTCGCAGTTCAGCGACGAAGCGGCCACCCAGGTTATTGAAAACGAAGTGCGCGTCAATCTGATGGAAGTCGAGATCGACCGCGAGCTGTCGTCCATCATTGCGCGGCGTCAGCCCACGGCGCGCGACCTTCGTCTCCTGATAGCCATCTCCAAGACGACGGCCAACCTGGAGCGTGCCGGCGACGAGGCGGAGCGGATCGCCCGCATGGTGAAGTCCATCATCGAAAGCGGCGAGGCACGCAAGCTGCCCGCCTCCGAACTTCGGATCGCGGCCGACCTGGCTTCGGGCCTGCTGCGCAAGGCGTTGGACGCGTTCGCGCGCCTGGATGCGAGCGCGGCGGTCTCGATCCTCAAGGAGGATGACATGATCGACCGCGAGTTTGGCGGCTTCGTGCGCAAGCTGATCACGTACATGATGGAGGACCCGCGCACGATCTCGGCCAGCTTGAACCTGCTGTTCGTGGCCAAGGCGATCGAACGGATCGGCGACCACGCCAAGAACATCGCCGAATTCATCATCTACGTGGTCAAGGGCGCGGACGTCCGCCATACTTCGATGGAAGAGATCGAATCGGTGGTGCGCTGAGAAGGGCATGAAGAATTCACCCCGCGTGCTGATCGTCGAGGACGAACCTTCCATCGCCGAGCTGATCTCGATCAACCTGCGCCACAACGGTTTCCAGCCGGTATGGGCCGCGGATGGCAACTCGGCCCAGCGCGAGCTGGTTGCGGCACTGCCGGACGTGATCCTGCTGGACTGGATGCTGCCGGGCCAGAGCGGCCTGGCTTTGGCCCGCAAGTGGCGAGGCGATTCGCGGACCAAGGCCATACCGATCCTGATGCTCACCGCGCGCGGCGACGAGCCGGACAAGATTGCGGGCCTGGAAGCCGGTGCCGACGACTACATCACCAAGCCCTTCTCGACCCAGGAGCTGCTCGCGCGCATCCGGGCGGTGCTGCGCCGGCGTGCACCCGACCAGGTCAACGAGACGGCGGCCGTCGGCGAGCTCGTTCTGGATTCGGCCACGCACCGTGTCACATGGCATGGCGGACAGCTGAAAGTCGGGCCGACGGAATTCAAGCTGCTGCATTACCTCATGAGGCATCCCGAGCGGGTGCACAGCCGCTCGCAGCTGCTGGACAAGGTCTGGGGCGATCACGTGTTCATCGAGGAGCGCACTGTCGATGTCCACGTCAAGCGGCTGCGCGAGGCGCTCGGGAAGGCCGGCGCCATGATCGAAACCGTCCGCGGCGCGGGCTACCGCATCACCGCGCATTCCTCCACCTCCAACGGAGCGGCTGCGTAGCGGCCGGGTTGGCGCGTCTCGACGGCGCTCGGACTGCTACACAATCGATCATGGCCTGGCGCTTTCTCACTTTCCTGCTATGTCAGCTGGCCGGGGGCCTGCTGGGATGGTGGCTGGCTGGCGATAACGGAGCCCGGGCGGGCCTGGTTGCCGGCGCGCTGGCGTGGCTGGCGGCGGACAGCCTGCGCGCCGCCGCGGTCCTCAAGTGGTTGCGGGTGCCCGACGGCACGATCAAGCCAACGCTACGTGGGGTGTGGGGCGAGGCGGCCGAGCGTATCCAGCGCGCGCTGCGGGTGCGGGAACTGCAGGCTGTCGATGCACAGCGCCGGCTTCAGGAGTTCCTGGCCGCCATCCAGCAATCGCCCAATGGCGTGGTTCTGCTGGATAGCCAGGGCCGGATCGAATGGTGCAACCAGACGGCGGCGGACCACTTCGGATTTGATTTGCAGCGCGACGTGATGCAACAGGTGACGAACCTGGTACGCGACCCTTCTTTCACGGCCTATTACAACGGGGGCAGCCATGCGCGCGAAGTCGTGATTGCCGGCCCTCGCAGCGCGCCGTCCCGTCCCGTCAAGCTGTCGCTGTACCTGCATTCCTATGGCGAAGGGCGCAAGCTGCTGCTGTCGCGTGATGTCACGGCGGTGGAACAGGCCGAGCTGATGCGCCGGGACTTCGTCGCCAACGCTTCGCACGAAATCCGCACACCGCTCACGGTGCTGGCGGGATTCGTGGAAACCTTGCAGAACCTTCCACTGGACGCGAAGGAGCGTGCCCGCTACCTTGGCATGATGGCTCAGCAGGCGCAGCGGATGCAGACTCTCGTCAGCGACCTGTTGACATTGTCGAGGCTCGAAGGCAGCCCCTTGCCGGGAGCGGGCGAATGGACCGCCCTGGCCGTACTGATGGCGCAATGCGAACAGGACGCCAGAGCGCTGGCTAGCGTGCTGGGGAAATCGCAGGACATTCAGTTCGGCCGGCCGCCGCCACTGGAAATCTCGGGTGCGTCTTCGGAATTGTTGAGCGCGTTGTCGAACCTCGTGAGCAATGCGGTTCGCTACACGGCGGACGGAGGTTCCATCGAGGTGACTTGGCGGGTGCTGGCCGACGGGCGCTGCGACTTCTCGGTGCGGGATACCGGTCCTGGCATCGCACCCGACCACATTGCGCGACTCACCGAGCGCTTTTATCGCGTCGACCGCAGCCGTTCGCGGGAAACCGGCGGCACCGGCCTCGGGCTGGCTATCGTCAAACACGTGGTGCAGCGCCACGGCGCCGAGTTGATGATCGAGAGCGCGACCGGCGTTGGGTCGACCTTCGCGATCCGTTTTCCGGCGAGCCGGTTGCGCCCGGCGGCACCGGTCAGCGCTGTGGGGCCGGCCGGTACGAGCGAACGGCCCGCCAAAGAATCATTGGCAGGATGACGCTGAGCAAGGCCAGCGCCACGGCGCCGGCGGCCCAGAAGGCGGAGGGCGAGTGCTGCGCGGTCCAGGGGCCCACGTCCTGGTAGGCCAGCGCATAGCCGCCCGCCAACCCGACGCCCCACAGCAGGACGCAATACGCCACCAGCGGCGCCACCGCGACGCGATAACAGCGCAACACGAACACGCACAAGACTTGAGCGGCATCGCCCACGTGATAGACCGCGAGCCAGGCCAGCAGGGTGGCCGCCAGCGCCACCACGTCGGGACTGCGCGAATAGATCGCGGCGATGCTGCCGCGCCCCACGGCCATGCCCCCAGCCAAAGCCAGCGCCATGACCAGGCCCAGCTTGAAGCCCTTGCCGATGGCCAGCCGTGCGCGGCTCGCATCGCCGGCGCCCAGCCAGTAGCTCACGCGGGCGCTGGTCGCGATCGCGATCGACAGGGGCACCATGTAGAGGACGGCCGCCAGATTGGCGGCGACCTGGTGCGCGGCCGAAGCCAGTGTGCCCTGGCGCGCGATGAACAGCGCCATCAGGGTGAACGACGTCACTTCCACCATGACGGCCAACCCGCCGGGCACGCCCAGCCGGGCGAAGCCGCCGATAGCACGCCAATCGGGCCGCTCCATTGGGCGCCAGATCGCATAGGGCCGGTACAGTGGTTGCGTGCGCAACAGCCACAAGGCGAAGCCCAGGAAAAGATAGTTCACCGCGACGGTGGCCCAGGCACAGCCGACGGCTCCCTGCGCCGGCAGGCCGAGTCCGCCGAAAGCGAACCAGATCGTCAACGGCACCTTCGCGAGCAGCGACAGCCCTTGCAGCCAGGTCACGAGCAACGGCTTGCCCAGGCTCTGGTTGAGCGTGCCGTACATGCGAAACAGCAGGGCGGGCGGCAGCGCCAGCGCTAGCACGCCCAGATAGCGGGTCACCTCGCCCTGTAGTTGCAGTGGAACCTCGGTCCAGCGCAGCAGCGGACCGGGAGAGAGCAAGGCCCAACCTCCGGCCAGCATGCCGAACGCACCGAGGTAGAGGGACTGCCGCACCGAGCGGCCGACGTCGTGGTGGCGCTCCCCGCCATGCAGTTCGGCCCACGTGGGCAGCAAAGCCTGCAGCATGCCCATGAGCCCGACGAAGACACTGATGTACACCGCCGAACCGACCGAGAGTGCAGCCAGGGCCTGCTGCGAGTAGCGGCCGGCCACGATGGTGTCGGTCACG
>DATNCB010000005.1:0-1475 GCA_035571715.1 Ramlibacter sp. | reverse complement strand
TTGAGTTTCCACGTGGACAGGTATTCGCTGGCGTCCTCGCGCAGGTGCAGGGTGACGCTGGTGCCGCGCTGCGCGCGCTCGATGGTTTCCACCTCGAAGTCGCCGGCGCCCGCGCTGGTCCAGCGCACGCCCTCCTGTGGCTTCAGGCCAGCCCGGCGCGACTCCACTGTGATCTTGTCGGCCACGATGAAGCCCGAATAAAAGCCGACGCCGAACTGGCCGATCAGCTGCGCATCCGCCTTCTGATCGCCCGACAGGCGGCTGACGAACTCGCGCGTGCCGCTCTTCGCGATGGTGCCCAGGTGGTCGATCGCTTCCTGCTGCGCGAGGCCGATGCCGTTGTCGCTGATGGTGAGCGTTGCGGCTTGTTTGTCGAAGCTCACCCTCACTTCCAGGTTGGGCGCGTCCTCGTACAGCGCGTTGTTGTCCAGCGCCTCGAAGCGCAGCTTGTCGCAGGCGTCCGACGCGTTGGAAATCATCTCGCGCAGGAAGATCTCCTTGTTGGAGTACAGCGAGTGCGTGACCAGGTGGAGCAACTGGGCCACTTCGGCCTGGAAGGAAAGGGTTTGTTTTTGGCTCATCTCGGTGTGGAAGGTGCGATACGTTGAATGCCCGCGGGACTTTGGGGCGCAGGCGATTATTTCAAGGCCGCTTTTCGCCTGACGGAACGGCAGCTGCGCCCCCTGGCTCGTGAAAAAGTCCACGCCGCCACGACTTTACGTCGCCCCGCAAGCGCAAATGCACCACGACTGGTTACATTACATTAGCTGAACCATTCGCCGACATGAATATCGATCTTCTGCCATTTGCCGCCTTCGCACTGGAGTCCTCCGGCCGGACCGCGCAGGCCCGGCCTGAACGGCATACGCTGACGCTGCGGCTGGCCCAGCCTGCGCTCGCTTCCTCGTATGACTCGCCCCCCATGAGTGGCAGGGCCACGATCGAAGACGTCCCGCTGCCCTCCGAGAGCGTGCTGCGGGCCGCGGTGCTGACAGCCGACGACCCGGGTCTGACGCTCACGTTCTGATAAAGCCCATTCCCCAAAAAACAAAACGCCCCGAGGGGCGTTTTGTTTTTTGCGCAGGTGCGGCTCAGATCGGGGTGGCCTCGCCGTGGGAGATCTGTCCCAGGCGCACGGCTTGGGCAGCTTCAGCGCGCAGCACCTTCGCGTCGACGGTGGACTTCACGGGCGCCGCCACGCGCGAACCAGCCGGCTCCGTGCTGCGGGTGGACGCAACCGTGGCCGCTTCGGCCATCACTTCGGCGCGGGTGCGGCTGCCTTGGAACTGGATGCCGTATTGGGAACCGTCGGCTTCATCGGCGCGGACGCCCGTGGATGCGATGGCGGCGAAAGCGGCGACGGCGAGAATGGCTTTGGAATTCATGATGAGGACCTTTCAGTGTGTGGAGAGAACCCGAAATTTCCGGCTGCTGCTCTTGCGTTATGAAGTTCAAGCACCAACCGTGATCTCAAT
>DATNCB010000004.1:0-4592 GCA_035571715.1 Ramlibacter sp. | reverse complement strand
CTCTGCAGGCGGCGCTCGACTACATGGACCTGAAACCGGGAGCGCTGATTGCCGGCACGCCGGTCGACTGGGTGTTCATCGGGTCCTGCACCAACAGCCGCATCTCCGATCTGCGCGCCGCGGCGGCGGTGGTGCGCGGCCGCCACGTGGCGCCGCGCGTGCAGGCGTGGGTGGTGCCCGGCTCCGAGCAGGTCCGGCGCCAGGCCGTTGCGGAAGGGCTGGACAAGGTGTTCAGCGCCGCCGGTTTCGAGTGGCGCTTGCCTGGATGCTCGATGTGCCTGGGCGCGAACGGCGACGTTGTCGGCCCGGGGGAACGCGCGGTCTCGACGTCGAACCGCAATTTCGCGGGACGACAGGGGCCGGGCAGCCGCACGCACATTGCCGGCCCCGTGCTGGCCGCGGCGTCGGCTTGCGCGGGGTTCATTACCGATCCGCGGACCAACATATGACAGCGTTGATCAAACTTATTGGCCCGGCGGCCGCCATCCTCAAAGCCGACATCAACACCGACACGATCGCGCCGCTCGTGCGCGGCGGCAGCGGGCCGCAGCCCGCCGGCATCCGCAGCCAGGCGGAGCTGGCGCAGCGGCTGTTCGGCCCGTGGCGCTACACCGCCGATGGCAGCGAGAACCCCGACTTCGTACTGAACCAGGCGCCGTTCCGGCAAGCGAAATTTCTGCTCGCCGGCACCAACTTCGCGTGCGGCAGCTCGCGCGAGACGGCCGCGACGATGCTCAACGCGTTCGGCATCCGCTGCGTGATCGCCCCCAGCTTCGGGCTGATCTTTCACGACAACTGTTTTCGCAATCACATGCTGCCGCTGGTGTTGGACTGGCCCATCGTGCAGGGCCTCGCACAGCAGGCCGCGAATGGCGCGCCGTTCGAACTCGATCTGCAAGCCTGCACGCTGACGCCGCCCGATGGCAAGCCGATCACTTTCTCGTTGCCGTCATTCCGCCGCGACCTGCTGCTGCAGGGCGCTGACGAGGTCGCCGTCACCCTCGCGCGCGAGTCCCGGATTGCCGCCTACCAGTCGCAAGCACGAGCTGTGCGGCCATGGGAATGGCTGCGGCCTGAGCTGCGCAGCGGGCCGGCCGGTTAATTGGAATCTGACCCCAATTGACTGTGTCACAATTGCCATTGCTCCGGGGTGCATGCATGAGAGCGTGCTGAGATCCACACCCGCGAACTTGATCCGGTTCATACCGGCGGAAGAAGAGCCTCTCCCCTGGCCACCGGCCACTTGTCGCGGGGAACGCCTCCGGAGCACCAGACCATGGTCGCCAAGGAGTGCCAATGAAACCATCTGCGCAGTACCCGCGCGTGCTCTCTATCGCAGGTTCGGACAGCGGTGGCGGCGCCGGTATCCAGGCCGACCTGAAGACCATTGCCGCGTTGGGGTGTTACGGCATGACGGCCATCACGGCCCTCACGGCGCAGAACACGCTGGGCGTGCGTTCCATCCACGCGGTGCCGCTGCAGGTCCTCACCGACCAGATCGATGCCGTGGTGGAAGACATCGGCGTGGACGCGGTGAAGATCGGCATGCTGCATTCCGCCGACACCGTGCGCGCCGTCGCGGCGGCGATCGAGCGCCATCAGTTGCCGCGGATCGTGCTCGACCCGGTGATGGTGGCGACCAGCGGCGCCGTGCTGATCGACCAGGAGGCGATCGCCGTGCTGGTGCGCGAACTGTTTCCGCGAGCCATACTGATCACGCCCAATCTGGATGAGGCCGCGCTGCTGGTCGGCCGGCCGCTGGCGGACGAGGCAGCGATGGAAGCGGCGGCGCGGCAACTGCTGGAGATGGGTGCGCGCGCGGTCCTGCTCAAGGGCGGACATCTGCCGGGTGACACGGTGAGCGATCTGCTGGTGACCGGCAATGTGCCGCCCCGCTGGATGCGCCAGCAGCGCATTAGAACGCCCAACACCCACGGCACCGGATGTACCCTGTCCAGTGCGATCGCCGCGTATCTGGCGTTGGGTTTGCCGCCGCCTGTAGCGGTGGACCAGGCCCGCGACTATGTGCGATGGGCCCTCGTAGCCGGCGCCGCCGTGCGCACCGGGGCCGGCAGTGGCCCCTTGAATCATGGCTTTGCGCCGCTGCCGATGCGGGTCAAGGCCTGAAGACTGCCATGGACACATCGCAGCCCGCTTTTTCCGGCACGCCGGACGTTGTGCAGGCCCTGCTTGCCTTCATGGCGCAGGACGGGTGCAGCGACGCGCAGTTCGATGCACTCGCGTTGCGCCTGTTCGCATATCAGTACGCGAACAACGAGCCGTACCGCCGCTTCTGCCAGGGGCGGGGCGCCACGCCGCGCCAGGTGCGTGGCTGGCGCGAGATTCCGGCCGTGCCGATCAATGGCTTCAAGGAACTGACATTGAGCTGCGCGCCGGCGGCAAGCTGCGAGGCGGTCTTCATGACCAGCGGCACGACGCGCGGCGACGTCAAGGGCCGCAACTACCACCCGACGCTGGCCGTCTATGACAGCTCGATGATCCGCAACTTCGCTCGGCGCTTCATGCAAGGCGCGGCCCGCATCCGGATGGGCATCCTCTTCCCCGATGAAGTCGCGATGCGCAATTCGTCGCTCGCGCACTACCTCGCGCTCGCGGTGCGCGAGTTCGGCTCTGGCGGCAGCGGTTATTTCGTCAGCCCGCAGGGAATGGACAGCGCCGGCCTGTACGAAGCGCTGACTGCGGCCGAGCGCAGCGGCGAGCCCTATGCGCTGCTGGGCGCCAGCTACAGCTTCGTGCACCTGATCGACGAACTGGCGCGGCTGCGCCGCTCGTTCCGCCTGCCGCCGGGCAGCAAGGTGCTGGACACCGGCGGCTACAAGGGACATTCGCGCGACCTGCCGATGGAGGATTTCTACGCGCTGCTGTCGGCGGCCCTGGGCGTCGGCCGCGACCAGTGCATCAACATGTATGGCATGACCGAGCTCAGCACGCAGTTCTACGACAGCGGCAATGCATCGGTGCCGTCGGTCAAGTCGGGGCCGCACTGGATCCGCTCGCGGCTGGTCGACCCGCTGATGGGCCGCGAGATGGCGCGCAGCGAGCGCGGCATCCTGGTGCACTGCGATTTGGCCAACTTCAATTCGGTCACCACGATCCTGACCGAGGACGTCGGCGTCGAGGTCGACGGGGGCTTCCTGCTGCTCGGGCGCGCCGAAGGGGCGCAGGCCAAGGGCTGCTCGCTCGCGGTGGAAGAATTCATCCAGGCTGCGACGACATGACGACGCGCCATGCCGTAGCCGGCTACCTGCCCGGGTTGAAGCACGCGGATGTGCAATGGCAGTCGCTCGCCTTCGGGTCGGGCTCCAGCGCGCTGGAAGTCAAGGTCCCGGTGCTGAGCGCGCCGCAGATGCAGGCGCTGGCGCTGCGCATCAAGCAGGCCAGCCGCGTTCACTTGAAGACGCTCACTGTCTCGCAGATCATCGAGATCGTGGACTGCGCAATCGCGCGGCTGCTCGATCCGTCGGACGGATACCGGCAACAGATGGAACAGTTGCTGCCCGTCATCACCGGCTACGACGCCGAGATGGTGCGGCTCGGCCTGACTTCGTTCTTCAAGACCTTCCGTGCGCCGCAGCTGCATCGCTTCGTCGCCGAAGACTTCGCCAACCCCAAGATGCTCGACGAGTTCCAGCCGGCGGCCAAGGGCGGTGCGGCCAGAGCGTTCGGGCCCGAGTTGCTGGTGCATAGCTGGGCCGGCAACGTCCCGGGCCTGCCGCTCTGGAGCCTGGTCTGCGGGCTGCTGGTCAAGGCCGGCAACATCGGCAAGTTGCCCAGCGCCGAGCCGCTGTTTGCCGGCCTGTTTGCGCAACTATTGGCCGAGGTGCACCCGCCGCTGGCCGATTGCCTTGCCGTGGTGTGGTGGAAGGGCGGCGACGAAGGCCCGGCCGCGGCGTTGTTCGCGCAGGCCGACACGGTGCTGGCCTACGGCGGCAACGAAGCGCTGGAACAGGTGCGCCGTCAACTGCCGGTCACGACCCGCTTCCTGCCCTATGGCCACAAACTGGGCTTCGGCATGATCGGCCGCGCGGCGTTGAACGTGCAGCGCGCTCCGGCGACGGCGCGGCTTGCGGCCCACGACGTGGTGCGCTACGACCAGCAGGGCTGCTACTCGCCGCACGTGTTCTATGTGGAGCGGGGCGGCAAGGTGGCGCCGCGCGAGTTCGCGCAGTACCTGGCGAGCGAACTGGCCAACCTGGAGAAACGTTTTCCGCGCCGGATGCTGGGCCTGGAAGATGCGGCGGCGGTCGCCCATTGGCGCCAGTGGTCCGAATTCCACTCGCTCTCGGCGGAACGCGCCGACCTCTTCGGCGATGCCGGCGCGCCCTGGGCCGTGGCCTACGCGGACGCGCCGCAAGGCCTTGCTCCGACGGCTGCCAATCGCGGCATCCAGGTGGTGGCGGTGGACCGCCTCGATGAAGTCGTCGCATTGGTTGAACAGCATCGCCCGTTCCTGCAGACGGTGGGCCTGGCCGCGGAGCCGGCGGAACTCTTTCGCCTGGCCGAACTGCTGGGACAAGCGGGTGTGACGCGCATTGCGCCGATCGGCTCGATGACGGCGCCCGAGGCCGGCT
>DATNCB010000003.1:0-6932 GCA_035571715.1 Ramlibacter sp. | reverse complement strand
TGCGGGTCGATGAATACCTGCTGACGCTCGAGCTGTCGGCCGAGCGTTTCGCGCGCCACCTCAATGCGCTGCGTGTGCGATGAATTTCCGCCCCCGCCGCAAGGAAGAGCCGGAGATCAACCTGATCCCGTTCATCGACGTCCTGCTGGTCATCCTGATTTTCCTGATGCTGACCACCACGTACAGCAAATTCACCGAGCTGCAGCTCAAATTGCCGGTGGCAGACGCCGATGCGCAGCGCGACTACCCCAAGGAAGTCATCGTGGGCGTCACCAGCGACGCCAAGTATTCGGTCAATGGCGTGCCGGTGGCCGGCCGCAGCGTCGAGGCGGTTGCGCTCGCGCTGACTGAGGCGGCCAAAGCGGGCAAGGACAGCGTGATCATCATCAGCGCCGACGCCGCCGCGCCCCACCAGTCGGTCATCACGGTGATGGAGGCGGCCCGGCGCTCGGGCCTGATGCAGATCACCTTCGCCACCCAGTCCTCGGCCCACGCCGGGACCCGATAGCGATGGCGCAGGCGTTGCAGCGCGCATGGCTGCGGCGCGGCGCCCTGGCCCGCCTGCTCTGGCCTGTGTCACTGGTCTTCGGCGCGCTGGCCGCACTTCGGCGCGGCGCCTATCGCACGGGGTGGATCAAGAGCGAGCGCATCGCTGTGCCGGTCGTGGTCGTGGGCAACGTGGTCGCCGGCGGCTCGGGGAAAACGCCCGTGGTCATGGCGCTCGTGGAGCACCTGCGATCGCGCGGCCTGGCGTGCGGCGTGGTATCGCGCGGATATGGACGCACGACATCCGACTGCCGCGAAGTGCGCAGCGACAGCCGGGCCAGCGAAGTCGGCGACGAGCCGCTCCTGATGGCGCAAACATGCGGAGTGCCCGTCTTTGTCGCCCCCGACCGGGTCCAGGCGGCGCGCTCGCTCCTCGCGGCCCATCCCTCGACCCAGGTCATCGTCAGCGACGATGGTTTGCAGCACTATCGCCTGGAACGTGACATTGAAATCTGTGTCTTCGACGAACGCGGGACCGGCAATGGCTGGCTGCTGCCGGCCGGGCCGCTGCGTGAGCCTTGGCCTCGCAAGGTGGATCTGGTGCTGCGCACGGATGCGCCGCCGGGCATCGCCGGGTTCGAGGTCCGCCGCCGGCTGGCGCCGCTGGCCCGGCGCGCAGACGGCACGCTTCGCGACCTGTCGGCGCTCAAACAGAAGCCTCTGAAGGCCCTGGCCGGGATCGCCAAGCCGGAGGCATTTTTCGCGATGCTGCGCGGTGAAGGCCTGCAGCTCGCACACACCGTGGCTTTGCCGGATCATCACGCCTTCGGCGATGCTCCGGTCGGCGAGGACGGCTGCGAGCTGGTCTGCACCGAAAAGGACGCGGTCAAGCTCTGGCGCGTGCGGCCGCAGGCGTGGGCCGTGCCATTGCTGCTCGCGATCGAACCGGAATTCTGGGCCACACTCGATCGCCTGCTCGATGCAAAGCTATCATCCGCCCATGGACCCCAAACTTCTTGAGCTGCTGGTGTGCCCCGTCACCAAGGGGCACCTGGACTACGACCGCACCCTGCAGGAACTGCTGTCGCGCAGCGCGCGTCTGGCATACCCGATCCGGGACGGAATTCCGATCCTGCTGGAAGAAGAGGCGCGCACCTTGAGTGACGAGGAACTGGAGCGGCTGCCCAGGCGCACGCCCCTGGTCTAGATGGGTTTTTGCGTCCTCATTCCGGCGCGGATGGCCTCCACCCGGCTGCCGGACAAACCGCTGGCGGACATCGGCGGCCAACCCATGGTGGTGCGCGTGGCCCAGCGCGCCAGCGCGTCGTCCGCGAAACGCGTGGTCGTCGCCGCTGACAGTGCCGCGATCGTACAGGCGTGCCGGGAGCATGGCGTGGAAGCGATCCTCACCCGGTCCGACCACCTCTCGGGCAGCGACCGCCTGGCCGAAGCCTGCGAGCTGCTGGGACTCGCCGGCCACGACGTCGTGGTCAATGTGCAGGGCGATGAGCCGCTGATCGAGCCGGCGCTGATCGACTCAGTCGCTGCCAAGCTGCAAGCGCATCCGCAGGCCAGCATGAGCACGGCGGCCCATGCGATCGAAAGCGTGAGCGACTTCACCAATCCGAATGTGGTGAAGGTCGTGCTCGATGCGGCCGGCTTCGCCCTTTACTTCAGCCGCGCGCCGCTGCCCTGGTGGCGCGATGGTTTTGCCGCAGGTATCCAGGCCCTGCCGCAGCTGCGCCCCTTGCGTCACGTCGGGATCTATGGCTACCGAGCCGAATTCCTGCGCCTGTTTCCGCGGCTGCCGCAGGCGCCGATTGAAGTGACCGAGGCGCTGGAGCAGTTGCGGGCCCTGTGGCATGGGCACCGGATCGCGGTTCAGGTAACGGCGAGCGCGCCCGGCGCGGGGGTCGACACGCCCGAAGATCTGGAGCGCGTGCGCGCCGTGTGGCGCACCGCCGCGTAAGCTGGCGCAAAGGGCACGCATGCTATCCTTTCGCCAATGATGCGCAACGGCCGGGCGCAGCAAGGCCGGCTCGCAGCGTCCGACCACTTCCAACGTGTTCCGAGGACTTCCATGAGACTGATTTTGCTGGGCGCGCCCGGCGCCGGAAAAGGCACGCAAGCTTCGTTCATCTGCCAGAAGTACGGCATTCCGCAAATCTCCACCGGCGACATGCTGCGCGCCGCCGTCAAGGCGGGGTCGCCTTTGGGCCTGGCCGCCAGGAAAGTGATGGAGTCGGGTGCACTGGTGAGCGACGAGATCATCATCGGACTGGTCAAGGAACGGATCACGCAGCCCGACTGCGCCAACGGTTTCCTGTTCGACGGGTTTCCGCGCACCATCCCACAGGCCGATGCCATGAAGGCTGCCGGCGTCAAACTCGATTACGTGCTGGAAATCGACGTGCCGTTCGAGGCCATCGTCGAGCGCATGAGCGGTCGGCGCTCGCACCCGGCATCCGGCCGCATATATCACGTCACATTCAACCCGCCGAAGATCGAAGGCAAGGACGATGTCACCGGCGAGCCGCTGATCCAGCGCGAGGACGACAAGGAAGAGACCGTCAAGAAGCGCCTGGAGGTCTATGCGGAACAGACCCGGCCGCTGGTCGAGTACTACTCGAAGTGGGCCAAGACCGACCCGGCCAACGCGCCCAAGTACCGCAAGATCAACGGCACCGGGACGGTGGAAGACATCAAGGCACGCGCGTTAGCGGCTCTGGCAGAGTAAGAAGAGCTCAAAGCAGATCCAGCATCAGCGCGATTCGCGCTTTCACCGGCGACAGCCCGCGTGAATCGGGCAAAGTGTCGTCCGGTTTCGCGAGCACCCGTCCTTGCGCGCACCGGGTAGAGCGCACGACTTTCACGCCTTGAGCCTGCGCCTGCCGCAGTGCTGCCTCCAGCTCAGGATGCAAAGTGCCATTGCCCGTCCCCGCAACGACCAGGCCGTCGACGCCCTGGGCGACCAGAGCGTGGACGATGGCACCGCCAGCGCCGACATGGTTCATCACGATTTCCACCCGGGGCCAGCGCCCGGTGTCGGCAAATTTCCCGAGCGCCGCTGCGGCGCGTTCATCCGGCATTGGCCAATCCCTCAGGAGGCGCAGCCTGCCTTCCTCGACATAGCCGATCGGCCCGGCGTCGCCTGAACTGAACGCGTCCAGGCGGTAGGTATGTTGCTTGGCGACGTCCACTGCGTCGTGGATCGCCCCGGCACAGACCGCCACGACGCCGCTCGCGCCCGGCGTCCCGGCCACTGCTATCGCATCGAGCAGGTTCTGCGGCCCATCCGCCAGCAATGCGGTGGCTGGTCGCATCGCACAGGTCAGTACCACCGGCTTGGCCGGCGCCAAGACAGCCTGGAGGAAATAAGCCGTTTCCTCCAGCGTGTCGGTGCCGTGAGTGATGACAACGCCGCCCACATCGCCTCGCGCGAGCCAATGGCCGCACCGCAAGGCGAGCTTGCGCCAGATCTCGAAGCTCATGCCTTTGCTGTCCACCTGCGCCACCTGCTCGGTTTCCAGGGGCACGCTTGCGAGCCCTGGAATAGCCGCCACCAGTTCCTGCACGCCCAGCTGCGCCGCGGTGTAGCCGATGTTGTCGGTGGCCGCTGCGGCGGTGCCGGCAATGGTGCCGCCGGTTGCCAACACGACTATTTTTTTGCCGGTCACTTGCATAGTTTTAAAAACTGTTTAAAAATACAGGTACTGGATATTAAGCCAGTGGAGTCACCACCATGCTCGATACGCCCAAACTCACAGCCCGCCAGCAACAGATTCTGGACTTGATCCAGAGCGCCATCGCGCGCACCGGCGCGCCGCCGACGCGCGCGGAGATCGCCGCCGAACTCGGCTTCAAGTCCGCCAACGCGGCCGAGGAACATCTGCAGGCGCTCGCCCGCAAGGGCGTGATCGAACTGGTCAGCGGCACCTCGCGCGGCATCCGTCTGAAAAGCGAGGCGCTGCGGTCGATCAACGAATCGCGCAACAAGCAGTTCTCCCTGCCGCTGCAAACGCTGGCGCAATTGGCTTTGCCCCTGATCGGCCGGGTAGCGGCCGGCTCGCCGATTCTCGCGCAGGAACACGTGGACCAGACCTACTACGTGGAAAGCAGCCTGTTCCAGCGCCGGCCCGACTACCTGCTCAAGGTGCGTGGCATGTCGATGCGGGACGCCGGCATCATGGACGGCGACTTGCTCGCTGTGCAGTCCACCAAGGAGGCCAAGAACGGCCAGATCATCGTGGCTCGGCTCGGGGACGACGTGACGGTCAAGCGCTTCCGCCGCAACAAGCACTTGATCGAACTGCACGCGGAAAATCCCGACTACCCCACCATCATCGTCGAGCCCGGCGAGCCGTTCGAGATCGAAGGGCTCGCAGTCGGCCTGATCCGCAACACGATGCTCATGTAAGTGCCGAGGCGGCCGCAGGTGGCGGGCGTATGGCGCACGACGCGCCATCACCCTGCGGCAGTTACCTTCGTGTCAATCCTGCCTGTGTTGGAACTCTGGAATTCAAGGAGAGATTCGCATGGGAATCAAATTCTTTTCGGTGGGTGGGCTGTTGGCATCGCTGCGCAAGCCGGCAACGGCCGCGGCTGCAAGCGCGCAGAGGCCGCGCCGGCCGCTGCGGGTCGTTCGGGTAATGGACGGAAGCTTCGCGCCCACTCGCGCCGGACGCATGTTCATGTCGGGCCGCATGGCCGACGTCTGCGCCGAGCTCGACCGGCTCGCGGAGCTCGAGACAGCGGCCGGCTAAGGGATGGGCCGGGCACCATGGCCCGGCTGCGCAATCAGGCCTTGGCGCCGGCCAGGAAATCCTTCTTGCCCAGGTCCACGCCGTTGTGCCGCAGGATGATGTAAGCCGTCGTGACGTGGAATAAAAAGTTGGGCAGCGACCAGTGCTTGAGATAGGCCTCGCCCTTCATCGTGCGGGTCGACTCGCGGCCCACCGGGAACGTGATGTCCTTGTCTTCCGTACCGTCCAGGCGATCCGCCGGCACCGTCGCCAGATAGTCCAGCGTCTTGCGGATGCGCGCTTTCAGTTCCGCAAAGGTCGACTCGTTGTCCTCGAACTTGGGCGCTTCCACGCCCGACATCCGGGCCACGCCGTTCTTGGCGTGGTCGCAGGCCAGCTGAATTTGCCGGGTGAACGGCAGCATGTCCGGTGCGAGCCTGAATTGCAGCAGCGCGGCCGGATCGAACTTCCTGGCTTCCGCATGGGCCTGCGCCTTGTCGAGAAAGTGGTTCAAATTGTCGAGCATGGTCTTGTACACCGGCAGGCTGGCGGAAGACATGGAAATGGTCATGGGAACTCCTCGGTAACAGAACGAAAGCCCCGATCCTAACGGCGGGGTGGAAAGTTTGCACCGAGGCACAATCCGGGCATGAACATTGTCATCCTCGACGATTACCAGGACGCGGTGCGCAAACTGCGCTGCGCGGCCAAGCTCGAAGCTTATCCCGCCAAGGTTTACACCAACACCGTCAAAGGCATCGGCCAGCTCTCGGTGCGGCTGCGCGACGCCGATGTGATCGTCCTTGTCCGTGAACGCACCCACATGACCCGGCAACTGCTGGAGAAGCTGCCGCGCCTGAGGCTCATTGCCCAGACCGGCCGGGTCGGAGCCCACATCGACGTGCAGGCCTGCACCGAGCGGGGCATCGCCGTGGCCGAAGGCGTCGGCTCGCCGGTCGCGCCGGCGGAGCTGACCTGGGCGCTGATCATGGCGGCGATGCGGCGGCTGCCGCAATACATCGCCACGCTCAAACACGGCGGCTGGCAGCAGTCCGGCATGAAGTCTGCCTCGATGCCCACGAACTTCGGGTTGGGCGTGGTGCTCAGGGGGCGCACGCTGGGACTCTGGGGTTACGGCAAGGTCGGGCAACTGGTCGCAGGCTATGGCAAGGCATTCGGCATGCAGGTGATGGTCTGGGGCAGCCAGGCCTCGCGCGAGAAAGCCGTGAGCGACGGCATGCAAGCTGCGACCAGCCGCGAAGAGCTGTTCACCGAAAGCGACGTCCTGAGCCTGCACGTGCGCCTGAGCGACGAGTCGGCAGGCATCGTCACGCTCGAAGACCTGGGACGCATGAAGCCGACCTCGCTGCTGGTGAACACGTCGCGCGCCGAACTCGTCGAGCATGACGCGCTGATCGCCGCGCTCAATCGCGGCCGGCCGGGCATGGCGGCCGTCGACGTATTCGAAAGCGAGCCGATTCTGCAGGGCCACGCGCTGCTGCGCCTGGAAAATTGCATCTGCACGCCCCACATCGGCTATGTCGAACTGGACAGCTACGAGATGTACTTCGGGGCTGCTTTCGACAACGTGGTCAACTTCATCAAGGGAACGCCGACCAACATCGTCAATCCCGGCGCGCTGCAAGTGCGGCGCTGAGAGCGGTGCGTGAATCGGGCGTCCGCCACCGCGGGAGTGCGGTCCGC
>DATNCB010000002.1:0-8850 GCA_035571715.1 Ramlibacter sp. | reverse complement strand
GTTTCCGCACTCTCGCCCGCAACGTGGCGCGACAGCCGCCGCCAGAAGATCGTGTAGTCGACTCGGTCGGCGGCGAGCAGCTTCAAGATGGCCTCGATCAGCTCGCGGTCGCCCGGTTGCCCATCGCTCAAGCCGAGCTTGGCGCCCATCCGGGCCTCCAGTTCGCGCGGCAGCACGGCTTTGTACGATTCGAGCGCGGCCAGGGCCAATTCCTGGTCGGCTATCAGCGGCAACAGGGCCTGCCCGAGACAGAACAGGTTCCAGTACGCCACGTTCGGCTGCCGGTTGTAGGCGTAGCGTCCCTGTTCATCGCTGTGGTTGCAGATATGGCCGGGATCGAACGCATCGAGGAATTGAAAGGGACCGTAGTCGATGGTCAGGCCCAGGATGCTCATGTTGTCGGTGTTCATGACGCCATGGCAAAAACCCACCGCCTGCCACCGCGCGACCATCGCCGCCGTGCGTTCGCTGACCTGCTCCAGCAGGGCAGCGTAGGCATTGCCCGAGAACTTGCTCGTGGCGCGGCAATCGGGATAGAAGTTGTCGATGACGTAATCGGCCAGCTTGGCGAGCTCGGCATACCGTTCGCGCGCCGAGAAGTGCTCGAAATGGCCGAACCGCACGAAGCTGGGCGCCGCCCGGGTGATCACGGCGGCGGTTTCGATTTCCTCGCGGCGCACCGGAGCATCCGATCCCGTGACGCACAGCGCGCGGGTGGTCGGGATGCCAAGGCCATCCATCGCCTCGGAGCCCAGGAATTCACGAATGCTGGACCGCAACACGGCCCGGCCGTCCCCCATGCGCGAATAGGGCGTGAGGCCGCTGCCCTTGAGCTGCAATTCCTGCGGTCCGGCGGGCGTTTCGATTTCTCCCAGCAAAATGGCCCGCCCATCGCCCAGCTGACCGGCCCAGACGCCGAACTGGTGGCCGCTGTAGACGCTGGCCAGCGGCTGATTGCCCGCGATCGGCAGGTTGCCGGTGAATGCCTCGATGCCATCCTGGCTGGCCAGCACCTGGCTGGGAAGTCCCAGTTCGCCGGCCAGCGCCCGGTTTAGCCCGACCAGGTAGGGGGAGGGCAGCGGGGTCGGCGGCAGCGCGGTATAGAACGCCGGCCCCAGCTGGGCAAACCTGTTGCGCCAGCCGAGGGCCAGCTCCAGCGGGCGCTGCGGCGCATCTACGGCTTGATCCATCCAGCAATTGTCCCTGCTTCGACTCCCGTGCGCGGGAACAAGGACATTGGCAACAATTTGTTCGTGGCCCGCCGGGATCGAACAGGGAGCGAGCCTGGGCAGGCAGAGTGGCAGAAACACATCCGGCGCGGCCACTACTGTTGCGTTTACTCCTTGAATGCCGATAATTGGCCGTGGCTCAGCGTCCGGCTCCATCGCCCGGACCTGCGGACCCAGGGGAGCAAAACAAATGATCAGCAGTAGGGCAGCAATGCCACGTATGGGGGAAGGCTATTCGCCTCCCGCGAACATGTTCGCCTTCGGGCAGAGCGCCGCCGACCTGGACTTTCCGGGGGATCAGCGCCAGCTTCCCGTGGATGAACTGGAGCTTCGGCACCTGTGTAGCACGGGTGACTTCGATGCCGTGCGGGCATTGCGCGGGCATATCGACCTGAGCGCGCATCTGAGGGTGGAGCCGCGGTTCCACGAACACGAAAAAAAAGAGATGAGTTGGGTGTGGCCGTCGCATTCGAAGTGCGAGGGCAAATCGTCGGAACCGTCAGGGCGGTCCCGATGTGTCACGGCCTGACTCTTGCAGAGAAACTGCTCCTGCAAGTTTTCCCTGATCCGGGACCGATGCTCAATGACAGCTGGGAGATGGGCCGGCTGGTCATCAGTCCGGAATTCCGCAGCGGACAGGATGCGCTCAGGCGCTGCCTCCTGCTTTCCCTTTCGTTCCTCCACGACATGGCGCCCGTAGCCAACCTGCACGCGACATGCACCCATGCTCTGGCCAGGCTCTACCGGCGCATTGGCTTCGAGGTCATTGCGAAGGACGTGCCGCTGCACGGCACTTCAAAGACTTATACCCTCATCCACGGCCCGTTCAGCCGGGTGATGGCGTCGTTGCGCGAATGGGATGAGCGGGACCAGGCGCCGTCGATCCTGGCTGACACCAGGGCGTCCGCGAGAAGCGATGAGGAAGATCTCTGCATGAACCGGACCTCATTGGGTACGGTGATGCGATCGCAGGCAGGAGCTGCCGGGCCATGAATTTCTTCCAGCGCCTGTTCGACCAGTTCAAGGCCTATCACGCCCATGGCCGACCGCTTATCCAGCACACCGGGATGGTCGGCGTCGCGGCGTTTCCGCTGTTCTACCTGATGCGGCTTACCAAGGCGGAACTGCCTTACAACGATATGGGGTTGCGCGTCCTCGCATCGCTCATCTGCCTGGGGCTCGCGCTACGGAACTACTGGCCTGACCGGCTCAAGCCTTATTTCCTTGCGTATTCGTACGGGGCACTGCTCTATTGCATGCCGTTCTTCTTCATCTTCGCCGCGCTCAACAGTGGCGGCGGTTCGGTGGCTGTATCGAATACGTTCGTCGTGGTGTTCTTTCTGATCCTGCTTACCGATTGGCGCAACACTGTCGTGATGCTCGTGACCGGCGCAACGATGGCCGCCCTGCTTTATGTCGCCGTCACGCCCAATCCTGTGTGGCCCGCCGACTATGTGGCACGACTGCCCATGCTGATCCTGGTGGTGGTTGGCGGCAGCCTGTTCAAGTTCGCGGAGAAGCAGGCGGAAGCCGAGAAAGTGAAGCGCACTTATACGGCCCTGGCCGGCTCGATCGCTCACGAGATGCGCAATCCGCTCAGCCAGATCAAACATACGCTCGAGCGGATGCAGCAGGCCCTCCCGTCGCCGACCACCGCACAGGAGGGCCGGGCACTGCCGCTTCGGGAAGTCGACGCGCTGTACCAGCACCTGGCGGAAAGTGAATTGGCGGTCAAGCGTGGCTTGCAGGTTATTGCGATGACGCTCGATGAAGTGAGCGAAAAGCCGATGGACACGACCGCGTTTTCCTATATGTCAGCCGCCGAAGCGACGTACAAGGCGGTGCAGGAATACGGCTACGACACCGATGCGGAACGTACCATGGTCAGCGTGCGGGTCGTCGAGGACTTCAGCTTCCGCGGTGACGAAACGGCCTACCTGTTCGTGCTGTTCAATCTCATGAAGAACGCGCTGTACTACATGGCGATCGATCCGCAGGCGCGCCTGACCATCACCATCAAAGCGCAGCAGGTCCAGGTCCATGACAGTGGTCCGGGCATGCCGCGGGAAACTCTGGCGCGGCTATTCGAACCCTTCCAGTCGGCCGGCAAGTCCGGCGGGACCGGGCTGGGGCTGGCGTACTGCCAGCGGGTGATGCGCGGCTTCGGTGGAAACATCAGCTGCGAGTCCGTGGAGGGCGAGTACAGCGAATTCACGCTGAGCTTCCCGACCATCAGCGAGCAGGAACGCGAAACTCACCGGTCAGCGGTGCTGGACCGGGCCCGCACGGCCTTCGCCGGGAAGCGCCTGTTGATCGTCGACGACGATGCGGCCCAGCGGATCACCACGCGGCACAAGCTTCAAGTCCTGAACGCCGCCATCGACGAAGCGGCGAACGGCCAGCGCGCGTTGCAGATGTTGGCCGAGCGCAAGTACGACATGGTCCTGCTGGACCTGAACATGCCATTGCTCGACGGCTATGCCGTGGCCGAAAAGATTCGCCAGGGCTACGCGCCCGCCAACCGGGATGTCCGGATCGTCGCCCATACCAGCGAGCCGGTCCACGTGGCCAGCGTCAAGACGCAAAAGGCCGGGATGGACGGCTTCATCGCCAAGCCCTGCGCGCAATTGCCGCTGCTGCAGGCATTGCAGCAGGCGCTGGCTCATCCCGCAGCCGGAACGCAAGCCGACGCGACGCTGCTGGCGGGACGGCGCATCTTGCTGGCCGACGACAACCGCTGCAATCGCATCGCAGTCGCTGCGTACCTGCAGCATGCCGGCGCGACGGTGGTACAGGCGGCCCACGGAACGGACGCGCTGGCACAGTTGCCCACATCGGAGCGCTGGGACGCGATCCTGATGGACATCAACATGCCGGGCATGAGCGGAATGGAGACGACAAAAGCCATCCGCGCGGGCGAGATGGCGTGGCGCAATGTTCCTATCATTGCCATCACTGCACACTCCGATGAGGCAACGATACGGGCAGCGCGGTCTGCCGGTATGAACGACTTGCTCACCAAACCGATCGATGCAGCCGTTCTGTACGCGAAACTTGGGCAGCTGATCGGCGGCAATGCCTCGCTGGCGGTCGCGGCAGTGCCGCTGGTCACAGCGGCCGGAGATCACGACGGAGAATTGCTCAACCTGGCGCGCCTTGAAGGTTTCCGGCGCATCGGCATGCTGCAAGAGCTCTTGAACGACTACCTGCCCGAGATCGCCCGGCTGATCGCCAGACTGGAGCGCAGCGTCGCTACCGAAAACCTCGACGAAAGCATTGACGCCCTGCATTCGCTGCTCGGCATGAGCGGCGAAGCGGGCGCGCAGGCACTGCACCGGCTGGTGCGCCGGTTCTATGTGCCGATGATCGAAGCGCGGGCCTGGCCTCTGGACCGCGAATGGCTCGCGCAGATCAAGGTGGCCGCCGAACGGGCGCAAAAGGAATTGAAGGCCTATGACGCTATGCAATCCACAGTTGCCGCAGGTTGAGGAAATTCCAGTCATGCTGCCAATGAGTTCACCTCGCAAGACGGGTGCTGTCCTCTTCGTCGACGACGAACCCACTTCGCGCAAGTGGTTCGCCCGCACTTTCCGCGATGAGTTCGACGTCGTGACGGCGGCGGGCGTCGCCGAAGCGCTGGCGGTGCTGGGCGAGGACGGAGACAGGTTCGCCGTGCTGATTACTGACTACCGGATGCCCGAGCGTGACGGCATGACATTGCTGCAGGCCGTGCAGCGCGATTACCGCCACCTGGTGCGGGTGCTGGCCACGGCCTATGCCGGCAAAGATGTCGCGATCGCCGCGGTCAATGAGGGCAAGGTGCTGCGCATCCTCGAAAAGCCGCTGGACGACACGCTCACACGCGAAGCCCTGCGCGAGGCAGTGGCCTTGCACCGGACCCAGACGTTCGAACGGGCGATGAACGACGGCCGCGCGGCGGCGATGCGCGAAACCCTTGGGTTTCTCGCGCACGAGCTCAATACGCCACTGGCGACGGTTCGCGGCTGCGTGAGTGCGGTTGTCGCCCGCTGCCAGACTCCGGCGCCGGGCGCACCGCCGGGCATGGTGCAGTTCACCGAGGACTTCCCGGGCGAACTGGTGGCTGCGCTGGAGCGAGCCGAGCGGCGCGCGCTCTATTGCCAGTCGCTGGTGTCCACTTTCGTGCAGTCGGCCCGTGATGCCTATCCCGGCGCCGCGCCGCAGACGGTCAGTGCCGCCGGCCTCGTGAGCGCGCTGCTCGATGAATTTCCGTTCGAAGACAACGAGCGCTCCTGGGTGTCAAGCAACGCCTTCGAGGACTTCCGGCTGCCGGGCCGGCGCGACCTGCTCTACCTGGTGCTGTGCACCTTGACCAAGAATGCCCTGTTCGCGCTACGCGGCTGCCCACGGCCCAGCTTGCGCATCGATCTGGGAATCGAGGAGAAAACGTCGGGGCCGGCGCGGTGCTACGTCCGGTTCTCGGACAACGGACCCGGTATCGCACCGGAGGTGTTGGCCAAGCTGACTCGCGAACCAGTCACCACCCGGGCCAGCTCGGGCGGCAACGGCATGGGCCTGATGTTTTGCAATCGTGTCATGCAATCCATCGACGGGTCCATCGAGATCGACTCGTCACCCGGCTACGGCACCGCTGTCAGCCTTTATTTCCGGCCTGCTGTCGGGGTGGTGAGCGGCTAGGCGCTGGCGATACTGCCCTGGGGGCAGGCCGAACCAGCGCTTGCAGGCGCGAAAAAAGTTGCTCTGGTCGACGAAGCCGAGCAGATCTGCCACCTGGCCCAGGGAACAGTGCTCGTCGGCCAGGTACTTGCGCGCCAGCTCACGCCGGGCGTCGTCCAGCAATTGCTGGAACGACGTTTTCTCCGCATGCAGGCGGCGCTGCAGGGTGCGGTCTGCCAGCGCGAGGCTGCTGGCGACGTCTTCGCGGCGCGGCTCGCCCCGGTGCAGGCGCCGGGTGATTTCCTCGGTCACGCGGTAGCTGGTGCTCGCGTTGCCCAGACTGGCCAGTCGCTCCTCCATCACGCGCTCGTGCAGCGCGTACATCGATGGGTTCCTCGAAGGAATGGCGGCAGCCAGATCGGCGGCAGGCAGCAGGAATCGCGTTGCCGCTTGGCCGAAGCGCAGCGGGCATTCGAATGCCATGCGGTACGGCTGAAGATCGACCGGATCGGGAAAAATAAACTCGGCCGCGAGCGGACGGATTTCGCGCCGGGTCAGCCAACGGCACAGCATCAGCAGCGCGAGCAGGCCGTATTCCTGGCGCTGTCGCGGGATCCGCAGGGTATTGCCCATGTGGCCCAGCACCAGCCAAGCGCCACCGATTTGCGGCTGCAACTCGAACGTGGCGGCATCCGATATCAGCGCCAGATAACGGGCGAAATTTTCGAGGCCAGCGTGCAGATCCGGGCTGGACAGCATCGCATAACCCACCACGTCGAAATCCACATGCCTGGAAGCCAGCTCGCGATCCAGGCCGAGCGCCGCATTGCCCGACCAGGCCACTGCCAACTCCCACAACTCGGTCACCTTGTCCGCATGGAAGCGCGCATCGGGCTTGTCGAGCAGGCCCATATCAATGCCGACGGCGTTGAACAGGCGCGGCACGTCCAGCCCCTGCGACGCGAACATCGCGGCCACGCCCTTGACCCAGGCGGCGGAACTGGTGCGTTCAATCATCAAAAGTGGTGTCGTGAAGTCATTGAATTGGCCACATTCCGATAACGGCGCAATACCGCCTCGTCCCTACACTTTTTTCCGT
The DNA here is from genome assembly GCA_035571715.1 of Ramlibacter sp. Taxonomy (GTDB): domain Bacteria; phylum Pseudomonadota; class Gammaproteobacteria; order Burkholderiales; family Burkholderiaceae_C; genus Ramlibacter. The sequence continues at coordinate 1,866 of DATNCB010000002.1, read as the reverse complement.
CGCGGCATCGCGGCGTTCGCACCGGCCGATTTCAAGGGAATTTGGCGGCGCGCACAAGTCGAGACTACCCCAAAAGGAGACAAAGAGATGACATTCACCAGCAGACTCATACCGGTGCTTGGCGCAAGCCTGGCCCTCGTGCTCCAGAGCTGCGGCGGCTCGGATTCGGATCCCGCCCGGCGTCCCACCAGCTTCGGCCAGGTGCAGGGCAGCAACGACGGCGCCACGACCGGGACGTATTCATGGAAAGGCGTTCCCTTCGCCAAGGCGCCGGTTGGCGCCTTGCGCTGGAAGGCCCCGGTGGACCCCGCCCCGTGGACTGAACCGCTCGCGGCCAGCCGGTTCGGCAACGCGTGCCTGCAGAACGGCCGCATCTACGGACCGGGCAGCAACAACACGTACGACGGCACGATCGCCACCACGCTCAACACTCCGGTCGGCAGCGAGGACTGCCTGACGCTGAACATCTGGCGGCCGTCGGGCGATAGCACGAACCTGCCAGTCATCTTTTTTGTCTATGGTGGCAGCGATATCTCGGGCTACACGGCCGACCCCGTGTACGACGGCGCGGCGCTGGCCAAGGCCGCCAACGCGGTCGTGGTCACGGCCAACTACCGGGTGGGCGTCCTGGGATTCATGAACCTGGCGCAGCTCAAGACCGGGGCCAGCGCGGCAGAGGATTCGGGCAATTTCGCGCTGCTCGACATCATCCAGGCACTGAAGTTCGTCAAGAACAACATCGCGGGATTCGGCGGCGATCCCGGCAACGTCACGCTGATGGGGCAGTCTGCCGGCGCCATCAATGCCTGGGCCCTGTTGACCTCGCCACTGGCTGCTGGACTGTTCCACAAGGCCGTACCTTTGAGCGGTGGCATTTCCCTGGCGTCCAACCTGCCCGCAGGGACAATCCCGACGCTCAATCCGGCTTCGACCTATGCGGCGCAAGGCAGTGCGCTGCTGGCGAAGCTGCTGATCGCCGACGGCAAAGCCACTGACACCGCCTCGGCCCAGGCGTTGATTGCCACCCAGACGGCTACCCAGATCGCCGACTACCTGCGAGCCAAGGACGCCGGTGCCATCCTGACGACCGTGCTCACGGCCGGCCTGACCGGCTCGGGGCCGATCCCTGACGGAACCGTGATTCCCACCGACCCGATCGCCGCGATCGCCGCGGGCAGCTACAACAAAGTTCCCGTGTTGGCCAGCAACACGGCCGATGAAGGCAAGCTGTTCGCGCCGTTCCTCACGCTGCTCGGTGGGCCGCCTGGGTTCAAGATCAGCGATGCCACGCGCTTCACGATGATGGCCAATTTCAATCCTGACGCGCCGACAACCTTGACCGAGGCCGACATTCTCGACCCCGCCTACGTGCCGTCGAACACGCCCGTCACAGGTTGGACCGCCAAGGCCTCATTGCTGAGCTCGGTTTTCATGATCCCGAGCCGCGACAACGTGCTCAACACACTCAAGACCCGGCAGCCCAACGTCTGGTACTACCAGTTCAGCTGGGCGCAGGAGCCCGCGCCCTGGAACACCATCTACGGCGCCGCGCACGCGTTCGACCTGCCGTTCATCTTCGGCAACTTCGGCCCCTCGCTGTTCTCGAACTCCGCCAACAGCACGGCCAACAAATCGGGGCGGCTCGCCCTGTCGACCGCGATGATGGCCAGCATCGGGGCATTCGCGCGCACCGGCGACCCCAATAACGCATCGCTGGGCGTGACTTGGCCGACATGGCCCTCCAAGTTGAACTTCAACGCTACCGCGACGCAAGCCAGCATCTCCGCGCAGTAGGAGGAAGCGGATCGCCCGGGCGACTCCCTCGGGCTATCCATCACACCCCGCAAGCACTACGATAAGGGCCCC
>DATNCB010000001.1:0-8085 GCA_035571715.1 Ramlibacter sp. | reverse complement strand
GGGTATCTGTCCGCCATCGGCGGCGACACGTTCGGCACCCTGTTGCGCGAGCTCTGGGAGCGCGAGGGAGTCGACCACGGCGGCGTCTACACCGATCCCGACGCGTTCACGGGGATTTATTTCGTGACGCACAGCGCCGCTGGCCACGAGTTCAGCTTCATGCGCGCCGGCTCGGCGGCCAGCCGCATGAGCCCGGCACGGCTGCCAAAAGAAGGAATCCAGTCCGCAAAGGTCCTGCACTTGTCGGGCATCAGCCTGGCGATCTCGACCGCCGCGTGCGACACGGCCTACGCGGCGATGGATATCGCGAGGGAGGCGGGCGTGCAGGTGTCGTTCGACACCAATTTGCGCCGCAAGCTGTGGCCGCTAGCCCGCGCACGCGCCTTGATGACCGACGTCATGCGCCATTGCGACATCTGTTTGCCCAGCATTGACGATCTGGCCGCCATCACGGGCCTCACCGATCCGGACGCGCTGGTCGATCATTGCCTGTCGCTGGGCGCGAAGATCGTGGCCTTGAAGCTGGGCGAGCGCGGCGCGCTCATAGCCGACGGCGCGCAGCGCCACCGCCTCCCGCCCCATCCTTGCCGGGCAGTGGATGCGACCGGCGCCGGCGACACGTTCGGCGGGGCGTTTGTGGCGCGGCTGATCGCCGGCGACGATCTTCTGGCGGCGGGCCGTTATGCCGTGGTTGCCGCGGCGCTCTCGACCGAGGGGTATGGCGCGGTCGATCCAATACCGGCCGCATCGCGGGTCCGTGCTGAGCTTGCCGCGGCAACTTAGCTCCCGCGTGCGGGCAACGCCTGCAGTTTCATGGCACGATTCGCGCCTGCCCCTTCACGAGGAAAAATCATGACCCGAGCCGTACAAATCGCCCAGACCGGCGGCGCCGAACAGTTGAAGATCGTCGACGTGAACGTCGGCCAGCCCGGCCCCGGCGAAATCCGCATCCGCCACCGCGTGGTCGGTTTGAACTTCATCGACGTGTATCACCGCACCGGCCTTTATCCGCTGGCGCTGCCGGCGACGCTCGGCATGGAAGCCTCCGGCGTGGTCGAGGCGGTCGGCGAAGGCGTGAAGCACCTCAAGACCGGCGACCGCGCCGCCTACGCCAGCCATCCGCCCGGCAGCTATTGCGAAGTGCGCGTGATGCCCGCCAAGACCGTGTGCAAGCTGCCCGACGGGATCGACTTCGACACCGGCGCTGCCTTGATGCTCAAGGGGCTCACGGCGCAATACTTGCTCAAACGTTCCCAGCCGCAAGGCGGATTGAAGCAGGGCGATTTCGTGCTGCTTCATGCCGCCGCCGGCGGGGTCGGCCTGATCGCATGCCAGTGGGCCCAGGCGATGGGTTTGCAACTGATCGGCACGGCCGGCTCGGACGCGAAGTGCGCGCTGGCCAAGGAGCATGGCGCGGCGCACGTGATCAACTATTCGAAGGAAGACTTCCTGGCCCGCGTGAAGGAAATCACCGGCGGCCGCGGGGTAAAGGTGGTGTATGACTCGATCGGAAAGGACACCTGGGACAAGTCGCTGGACTGCCTGGCACCGTTCGGTCTGATGTCCACTTTCGGCAACGCCTCCGGGCCGGTGCCGCCGTTCGCACCCGGCATTTTGGGCACCAAGGGATCTCTCTATGTCACGCGCCAGACGCTGTTCACGCATATCGCGACGCGCGAAGTCACGCAATCGATGGCGGAAGACCTGTTCGATATCGTGAGCAGCGGCAAGGTCAAGATCCACATCGGCCAGCGCTATCCGCTCGAACAGGTGCAGCAGGCTCATCGCGATCTCGAAGCGCGCAAGACCACGGGTTCCACGCTCCTGACTCTGTGAGCCGGCCGCGTTTCGACACCGACTGGCTGGCCGCGCTGCACGCCGGCGCCGACCGGCCGCCGCGGCGCCCCCGCGTGCCGCTGTGGGCCGGAACGTCGCGCATCGGCTCGGTCGAGCCGGACTTGTTCCGCGCAGCCGCGATACGGTCGCCCCTGGTGGAGCCGACGACGCGCGGCGGCGAGGCGGGCTGGCAGGTCAACGGCGACGATCTCACGGCGAGCTTGCATGAACTCGCCGCGGGCTTGCGCGCCGCGGGCCTGGCGCATGTCTGGCGGAACGAGCAATTGGCGGTGACCGACGAACAAGGACGCTGCATCGCGACGGTGGAACGCGCCGTCGTGCGGCCACTGGGCATCACGACCTTCGCGGTGCATCTGGTCGGCCTGTCGCCCGATGGCCGCCATTGGGTGCAGCAGCGGTCGCTGACCAAGGCCAACGATCCGGGCCTGTGGGACACCCTGATGGGGGGCATGATCCCGGCCACCGATTCGATCGCGCAGGCGCTCGAGCGCGAGACCTGGGAAGAGGCCGGACTCAGGCTCGACCAGCTGGCCGACCTGGGCCGTTGCGGCCGCATCTCGATCAGCAGGCCGGCGAGCGAGGAGAGCGCCGGCTATGTGGTCGAACACATCGATTGGTACCGCTGCATCGTTCCGCAAGGTGTCGTCCCGGTGAACCAGGATGGGGAAGTTTCACATTTCGCTCTCATGGATGGCGATGAGGTGGCAGTCCGCCTTCAGCGTGATGAATTCACGATCGAGGCCGCGTTGATCCTGCTGCAAGCCGGCTTGTAGTCGCTATCCCACAAGCGCGGGGCGCAGGGTACCGTGCGACCTCCTACATCTGCCCGGCCTTGCCGCTTGCATCCAGCGCGGGTGTTGCGCGTTACAGTGGTTTCAACTGAGCGAGAACCGCGACCAGCCTCCTACCGGCACGGATCTCCGGGAGAAAGTGATGAAGTTCCGTGCTTACATCGTCGAGGACAGCGCGGTGATCCGTGAGAACTTGATTGAAACGCTGCAGGAACTGGCGCTGGTCGATCCGGTCGGCGCGGCCGAGACCGAGAATGAAGGCAAGAAGTGGCTGGCCCAGAACGACGCGTACTGGGACCTGGCCATCATCGACCTGTTCCTGAAGGAAGGCAGTGGCCTGAATATTCTCGAAGCGTGCCGCTACCGCCGCCCGACGCAGAAAGTCGTGGTCATGAGCAACCATGCGACCAGCGACGTGCGCTGGCGTTGCGCCCAACTGGGCGCCGATGCAGTGTTCGACAAGTCCACCGAGATCGATGACCTGGTGGAGTATTGCGTCCACGAGCGCGACAAGGTGACGGAAGACTAGGAGGCTGCGCGGCAGAGAAACGGGTCTGCGTTGGGTCTGCAAGGGGGCGCAGGCTAGGCGCGGGCGCGGGTCAAGCCTGGACGGCTTGACCCGTGACCGTAACAACGCATGCGCCCCCTTGCAGGCTCAACCCTTCGGGCCGATGCTTGCAATCCCGCCATGCGTTGTTACAGCCTCCTTGTGTGGATCGACCACACCGCGTCGGCTGCGCCTAGCCTGGCGGGATTGCAAGCATCGGCGCAGGCCCGTTTCTCTGCCGCGCAGCCTCCTGGCTGTCACGGCCGGTCGGCCACCTGGCGCAGGCGGCTGGGCGCGAGCGCGCCGGCCGAATCGAGGATCGGGTAAGCGATCGAGCAGATGTGCGAGTTGATGCGCTTCAGGTCGCTGATCAAGTCGATGTGCAGTGAACTCGTCTCGATGCTTTGCATCGTGTTGCCCGACAGGCGTGTTAGGTGCGCGGAGGCATAGGCGCGCTCCAGATCGCGAAAGCGCGCTTTTTCTTCCAGCAGCTTCTGCGCGTCGCGCACCGAGTTATTGAGGAACACGCTCATGCCCAGGCGCAGGTTGTCGATCAGGCGCGCATGCAGCTCGCAGATCTCGGCCATGCCCGCGTCCGAAAAGCTGCGGCCCTTCTTGATCTTCTTGTCCTCGATATCGATCAGGATCCGCTCCACGATGTCGCCCACCTGCTCCATGTTGATGGTGAAGCTGATGATGTCGGTCCAGCGCCGGCTTTCCTCTTCGCCCAGCGCCTCGCGCGAGATCTTGGTCAGGTAGTACTTGATCGCCGAATACAGCTCGTCGACATGGTCATCGAGCTTGCGCAGGTCCTGCGCGAGCTTCAGGTCGTTGTTCTTGATCACCGACAGCATGCCGATCATCATGGTCTCGACGACGTCGGCCTGGTGCAGCGCCTCGCGCGCGGCGCAGGAAATCGCCAGCGACGGGGTCGCCAGCGCCGAAGGATCGAGGTGGTGCGGCCGCCCGGCCACCATGCTGCGGTCCGGCTTGGGCACCCAATGTTCGACCCAGCGCGATATCGGTCCGGTCAATCCGATGAAAACCACGGCCACCAAGAGGTTGAAACTGAGGTGATACAGCACCACCATGTGGGCGGGGTCCTGCAGGTAAGGCCGCACGTAGTGCAGCCACAGCCCCACCATCGGCGCGGCAATCAGCACGCCCAGCGCCTTGAACAGGAAGTTGCCCACGGGCACCTGCCGCACCTCGACCGCCGATCTTGCGGTGGTCAACACCGCGAGCAAGCCGCTGCCCAGGTTCGCGCCCAGCACCAGTCCCATCGCGGGTTCCAGCGGGATCAGGCCCGATGCGGCCATCGTGGCGATCAACAGCACGATCGCCAGGCTCGAATAGGCGAGAACCGACAGGAAGGCGCCCACGGTGATTTCAAGCAAGATGTCGGTGGAGATGGAACCGAGCAGCGCTTTCACCGCCTCCGACTTCGTCATGATCTCGGTCGATGCGGCGACCAGCCGCAGCGCGAGCAGCATCAGCCCGAGCCCGATCAGGATCCGTCCGAAACGGCCGACGTGGTTCGACTCGCGCGTGAGGTACAGCACCACGCCCATGAAAATGAACAGCGGCGACAGCCACGACAGGTCGAACGAGAACACGACCGTCATCAGGCTGGTGCCGATGTCGGCGCCCAGCATGACCGCCAGTGCCATCGGCAGGGTGACAAGGCCCTGGCCGACGAAGGCCGAGATGATCAGCGCCGTCGCAGTGCTTGACTGCACGAGCGCAGTGACACCCAGGCCTGATATTGCGGCCGCCCAGCGGCTGGCGACGCTGTGAGCCAGTACGTTGCGCAGGTTGGCGCCGAACACCCGCAGGATGCCGGTTCGAACGAGATGGGTTCCCCAGACCAGCAACGCGATGGCCGCCAGAAGATTCAACAAATGCTTCATTGCGTCGAACAAACTATACGCTTGATCCGGCGCAGCATTGGCGCATGGCGCACTCGTTGCGCCACTGGTCGAGCGCGAACTACTTTGTGCGGCGCACGCGACGCAGCTCGTCGAGGATCAGCAGCGCGGCGCCGATCGTGATCGCACTGTCGGCGACGTTGAAGGCCGGGAAATACCAGCCGCGCCAATGCACCTGCAGGAAGTCCACCACATAACCATGCACCAGCCGGTCCAGCACGTTGCCGATCGCGCCGCCGAGGATGCACGCCAGCGCGAAAGAAAACAGCTTTTGCCCGGAGTGCGCACGCAGCATCCAGATGATGAAGATCGAAGCGGCGACGCCGATGACGGTGAAGAACCAGCGCTGCCATCCCGAGGCCGCCGCCAGGAAGGAAAACGCGGCGCCGGTGTTATGGGCCCGCACGACGTTGAAGAAGCTGGCTACGTAAGTCGAGTCGCCCTCGCCGTAGTAGCCCAGGATCAACACCTTGACGAACTGGTCGGCGATCAAGATGGCCAGGGCCACGCCCAGCCAGGGCAGCCAGCCGCCTGAAGTCCCGCGAGACATCAGGCGAACTTCCGGTCTTCGCCCGGGCCGAACAGATTGCTGGTGCAGCGGCCGCAGATCGTCGGATGCGCCGGGTCGCTGCCGACGTCACTGCGCCAGTGCCAGCAGCGCTCGCACTTGACGGCCTCGGAGGCTTCGACTTTGACCGCCATCACATCGCCTGCGACGATCCGCATCACCGACGTGATGAAGACGAATTTGAGGTCGTCTCCCAGACTGGCCAGCGCGGACCACAGGTCGCCGTGCGTGGCCATCGGGATGGTCAGCGCCACGTTGGCCTGCAGCGACGAGCCGACCTTGCCGGCTTCGCGCAGCGTTTCGATCTCCTTGTTGACGAGCTCGCGGGCGGCCCGGATGCGGGTCCATTTGTCGATCAACTGCTCGTCGGGAGCGCCGATCTCCGCGTAGGTTTCGAAGAAGATCGATTCGGAGTCGCCGAACAGTTTCCACGCTTCCTCGGCCGTGAAGCTGAGAAACGGCGCCATCCAGCGCAGCATGGCGTGGACGATGTTCCACAGCGCCGTCTGCGCGCTGCGTCGCGCCAGCGACTTCGGCGCCGCGGTGTAGAGCCGGTCCTTCAGGATGTCCAGGTAGAACGCGCCCAGGTCTTCCGAGCAATAGACCTGCAGCTTGGCCACCACGGGGTGAAACTCGTAGATCTCGTAGTGCGCCAGCACCTCGGCCTGGAACTGCGCGGCGCGCGACAGTGCGTAGCGGTCGATCTCCAGCATCTGGTCGAGCGGCACCGCATCCTTGGCCGGATCGAAATCGCTCACGTTGGCCAGCAGGAAGCGCAGCGTGTTGCGGATGCGCCGGTACGCGTCGACCACACGCGCGAGGATCTTGTCGTCGCCGGCGATGTCGCCCGAATAGTCCGAGGCCGCGACCCACAGCCGGACGATCTCCGCGCCGAGCTTCTTGTTGACCTCCTGCGGCTCGATGCCATTGCCCAGCGACTTGCTCATCTTGCGGCCCTGGGCGTCCACGGTGAAGCCATGGGTGAGGATGCTGCGGTAGGGCGCGCGCCCGTAGATGGCGCAGGCGGTCAGCAGCGAGGAATGGAACCAGCCGCGATGCTGGTCATGGCCTTCCAGGTACAGGTCCGCTTCGGGGCCGCTCTCGTGGCCGGCGCCCGCGTGCGAGTGTTTGAGCACGGTGGTGTGGGTGGTGCCGGAGTCGAACCAGACTTCGAGGATGTCGCTGCTTTTGCTGTAATGCGCGGCGTCCTCGGGGCCGATGATCGATTCGGCGCTGGCCTTGCTCCAGGCCTCGATGCCGCCTTGCTCCACCATCTTGGCGGCGATGTCCAGGATTTCCATCGTGCGCGGATGCAGCTCCCCGGTGTCCTTGTGCAGGAAGAAGGGCAGGGGCACGCCCCAGCTGCGCTGCCGGCTGATGCACCAGTCGGGCCGCCCGGCGATCATGTCGCGCAGCCGCGCCTTGCCGTTTTCGGGAAAGAAGTCCGTTTCCTCGATCGCTTCCAGCGCCATCTGTCGCAATGTCTTGGGCGCCTTGTCTTTGGTGAACACGCCCTCGCCCTCGTCCATGCGGATGAACCACTGGGCCGCGGCGCGGTAGATCACCGGCGTCTTGTGGCGCCAGCAGTGCGGATAGCTGTGGGCGATGTTTTCGGTGGCGAACAGGCGGTCCGATTCGCCCAGCACCTCGATGATCCTCGGCGTCGCCTTCCAGATGTTCTGCCCGCCGAACAGCGGGAAGTCCGGCGCATAGGAGCCGTTGCCCTGGACCGGATTGAGGATGTCGTCGTAAGCCAGGCCGTGTGCGACGCAGGAGTTGAAGTCGTCAAGGCCGTAAGCCGGCGACGAGTGGACGATGCCGGTGCCGTCCTCCGCCGTCGCGTAATCGGCCAGATAGACGGGTGACAGGCGCCGGTAGCCCGGATCGACGTCGTACAGCGGATGCTGGAAGTTCAGGCCGTCCAGCTTGTCGCCCTTGACGGTGGCAAGCACCTGGCCGGTGAGCCCGTAGCGTTCCAAGGTTCTGCCTACCAGGGAGGAGGCTAGCAGCAGCAGTCCGCGCTCGGTGTCGACCAGCGAGTACTCCAGTTCCGGATTCAGGTTCAGCGCCTGGTTGGCCGGAAGGGTCCAGGCGGTGGTGGTCCAGATGACGGCGAAGATGGGTTTGTCATCGGGCCGTGGTGGAGGCAGCCCGAACGCCGCAAGGACCTTTTCCGGCTCATCCGCCTTGAACCCCACATCCAGCGTCTGCGACTTCTTGTCCGCGTACTCGATCTCGAATTCGGCCAGCGATGAGCCGCAGTCGAAACACCAGTACACGGGCTTCAGGCCCCGGTAGACGAAGCCGCGTTCGACCACGCGCTTGAAGGCGCGGATTTCCTCGGCCTCGTTGATGAAGTCCATGGTGCGATACGGATGATCCCAGTCGCCCAGC